>NZ_JBQQOC010000007.1:0-140626 GCF_052264515.1 Candidatus Corynebacterium faecigallinarum | reverse complement strand
CCCAATGCGACGGCAAAAACTGGGCCACACCGCGACACGGCGGTCTCAGCCCCCATCCCCGTTTTCGGCCCCTCCCCCTCACCGTGCCCCCCCAGGCACGCTGCTGCCCCGGGTCAGACCAGATCAGGGCGTGTTCTCGCGCAGCACGTAACCGACACCACGAACTGTGTGGATCAGTCGGCTCTCGTCGCCTTCCTCGGTCTTGCGCCGCAGGTAACCGATGTAGACCTCCAGGGCGTTGCCCGAGGTCGGGAAGTCGTAGCCCCAGACCTCCTCGAGGATCTTGGTGCGGCTGAGCACCTTGCGCTGGTTCTTCATCAGCAGTTCCAGCAGGGCGAACTCGGTACGGGTCAGGCTGATGTGCCGACCGCCGCGGGAGACCTCACGGGTCTCCGGGTTGAGCGAAAGATCCTCGAACGCCAGCGGCTTGACCTCGTCATTCTGCGCCACAGCGGTCCGTACCGACCGACGGTGCAGCGAACGCACCCGGGCGAGGATCTCCTCCAGCGCGTAGGGCTTGGCCATGAAATCATCCGCACCGGCGTCCAGACCGGCGACTCGATCGGCAACGTCGGCCTTCTCAGCCAGCATGAGAATCAGGACGTCACTGCCGGTGCTGCGAAGCTCACGGCAGACCGCCAGTCCGTCGAGGGTCGGCATCTCGACGTCCAGGATCAGCAGATCCGGGGACTCCTGACGGACCCGGGCGAGTGCGTCCTCGCCGTCGGTCGCGGACACCACGTCATATCCGTTGAAGGTGAGGGATTTCCGGAGCGAGTCCCGGACCGACTGGTCGTCATCGACAACAAGTATCTTCATCCCGCGATTGTGCAACATCACTGCGGGATTTGGACATGAAATCGCCGCTCCCACAGTAAATTGACAGAAAGACCGCCCCCTGTCACCGGGTGACAGGGGGCGGTCTTCTCAGGTGCAACTGATCCGGGTCACACCCCGGACCGTGTTCCACCGGTCAGGCGAGCTAGTCCAGCTCGACCAGGCCGAGCTGGGCGGCCTTGACCAGACGACGCGGGATCTGGACCTCGCGGCCCTGGACCTTGACGGTCTGCAGGGCGACGTTGTCGGCCTTCCACTGCGAACGACGGGAGCGGGTGTTGGCGCGGGAAAGACGGCGCTTCGGAACTGCCATTGTTCTCTAGCCTCCTAGTTCTTAAGAGTTCTCGGACTTCTTGGTACGGCGAACGCGGTTGCCGTAACGACGCTGGAACTTCTCGACGCGGCCGGCGGTGTCCATGACACGCTGTGCACCGGTCCAGAAGGGGTGGGACTCACTGGTGACGTCAACGACGATCAGCGGGTACTCGTTGCCGTCCTCCCACTCCACGGAGCGGTCGGAGGTGGCGGTGGAGCGCGTCAGGAACTGGTGGCCAGTGCTGGCGTCCTTGAAGACCACCGGGTGGTAGTCGGGGTGGATATCGTTCTTCATTCTCAATCCCTCAGGGTTGTGCACCAGGTCGGTCCCCCACCATTCGGACGGGGTCGTGCCTGGGTCGGGTTGTGAGTGGGTGTTCTTTCAGCTTTGCCCGGTGACGCCGCCAGAACCCCAGAGACCCGGAGGAGACCCCGCGGTCTGGACGCCTGACAGTAGCGGGCACAGCACGAGGAGATATCCTACCCCCTGATGCCTCCACCGGGAAATCCTGGGCCATCCGGACACCGCAGACCACCTGCTCGCCGCCCGCACATCGCCATCCCACAAGGGAATTAGGATGTGCCGCCTCAATCAGGTAGCGTGGTCCACCGCTGTTGTCTTAGTAAACGTCATCGCACGCGCGACCGGCTCCGACAGTGCCCCAACCACCTCTCGTCCCGTCTAGACGTGAGGGTTCACAGTGGCGTCTCCACTGCAGGTGCGGCACCCCGTCCGGCTGCACGTTGCGGAAGGAGAAAGATACCCATGTCGGCATATTGCCAGGTCACGGGACGGAAGCCGGGTTTCGGCAAGTCCGTCTCGCACTCGCACCGCCGCACGAACCGTCGCTGGAACCCGAACATCCAGCGCCGTTCGTTCTACCTGCCCTCTGAGGGTCGCTCGGTCACGCTGAGCGTGTCCACCAAGGGCCTGAAGACCATCGACCGTGACGGCATCGAGTCCGTCGTGGCCAAGATCCGCGCACGTGGGGAGAAGATCTGATGGCACGTAATGATATCCGCCCCATCATCAAGCTGAAGTCCACCGCGGGCACCGGTTACACCTACGTGACCCGCAAGAACAAGCGGAACAACCCGGACCGGATCACTCTGAAGAAGTTTGATCCGATCGCCCGGAAGCACGTCGAGTTCCGCGAGGAGCGATAGTCCATGGCCAAGAAGTCCAAGATCGCGAAGAACGAGCAGCGCAAGGAAATCGTCGCCCGCTTCGCTGAGCGCCGTGCCGAGCTCAAGGCAATCATCAAGAACCCGAACTCCACCGACGAGGAGCGTAGCGAGGCACAGTTCGAGCTGAACCGTCAGCCGCGCGACGCCTCGCCCGCCCGCGTGCGTAACCGTGATGCTGCCGACGGCCGCCCCCGCGGTTACCTCCGCAAGTTCGGCCTGTCCCGTGTCCGCGTCCGCGAGATGGCTCACCGCGGTGAGCTGCCCGGCGTTCGCAAGTCCAGCTGGTAAGAGGGAGCACACGCATGAAGCGCACCAACCACAAGAAGGCGCGGCTCGAGCAGACCCGCCGCCCGAAGAAGAACCCGCTCAAGGCCGAGGGCATCGAGACCGTCGACTACAAGGACTACGCCCTGCTGCGTAAGTTCATCTCGGACCGCGGCAAGATCCGTGGCCGTCGCGTCACCGGTCTGACCCCGCAGCAGCAGCGTCAGGTCGCCACCGCGATCAAGAACGCCCGTGAGATGGCTCTCCTGCCGTTCCACAGCCGCTGATCCTGGTGCCCGACAGCACCAGAGCGTTTAACTAAGACAGCTGGACCCCGCCCCGACTTTTCGTCGGCGGCGGGGTTCAGTCTTTCCACGGGGTGTCAGCACCCCGGTCCCCCAGTCTCCCGGCCCCCGGTCTCCCTCCACCGCGGTCAGGTACGGTAGCAGCAAGAAACAGTATGACTACTCCCGGTGCCATGTGGCGGACCACCGGGCTCCTCCGATGAAAGGCGTCATGAGCACACCGAACAACCCCTATAGTTAGAACAACGACGGCCGCGGCGACATGCCGTCCTACGGCGACTACTCGCAGGGTGCCAACGACAGCTACAACTCCGGCTACAACTCCGCCTACAACGAGGCCCACACCGGCTCCTACACCGGCGGTTACGAGCAGTTCCCTATCGCTCCTGAGGCGTCACTGCATGGCGGCGGCTACGCCGGAGCAGGCAAGCGGCTGGGTGCATTACTGATCGACCAACTTGTCTACCTCGTCGTCGGTGCCATCCTCATCATGATCCTGGCCGGAGACGACATCTCCCGGTGGTCCGACCAGCTCAACGCTTATATCGATGCTGGTGACGCCAACGCGCCGGTTCCCGAGCTGGAGACCGGCGGTATCATGCTGGCCTCCATCATCGGATTGGTGTTCTGGTTCGCCTACCGTGCCGGTATGGAGAGCACCAAGGGACAGACCCTGGGCAAGATGGCCCTGGGAATCAAGGTCGTCAACGCCGACGGCCAGCCGATCTCCTTCACCAACTCCCTACTGCGTAACTCCTGGTACATGGTGGTCACCGTGCTCGGGAACATTCCGGCCATTGGCTTCGTTCTCGTCCTTGCGATCTACATCACCCTGGGCGTGCTGATCTCCCGCAACCAGTACAAGCAGCACAGTTTCGACACCTGGTCCAAGGCCTACGTGGTGACCACCAGGTAGATCCGCAGCACCCCGAGCCCGGCCGCGAGTCACCACCTGCGGCCCCAACGGCTTCCCCTCTCAGGCCGCCTCACCTGCCCCGCCCGTGCGGGACGGTGAGGCGGCCTGATCTAATGGAACGATGCTTGACGTTCTCAGCGGTTTCCTCGTGGTGGTGGTCATCATCTCCCTGGGCTACGCAGTAGGACGTCGCCGCCTGCTGGGCACCGGCGCGGTCTACACGCTGAACATGTTCGTCTTCTTCCTCGCCACCCCTGCCCTGCTGATCAACGTCCTGCGCGAGGCGGATCTCGCGGCTCTCTTCGGCGAGAACCTCGCCGTCGTCGTGCTCAGCAGCGTATGCGCCGGCCTGGTCGGTTTTCTCGGCTACCGCTTCCTGGCCCGACGGAGCGTCCCCGACAGCGTGATCACCATGCTGGCCTGCTCATACTGCAACGGCGCGAACCTGGGCATCCCGATCACCGCCCACGTGCTCGACGAACCGACCGCCGCGCTGCCGGTGATTATCTTCCAGGTCGCGGTGTACGGACCGGTGAGCGTACTCATCCTGGATGTCAGTGAACGACGACGCAAAGCCGCCGAGGAGAATCCCGACAGCAGTGACCGTGCCAGCTACGGTGGCGATGCGGACGACGGTACCCACCGCGCACCGGGAGCGTCCCTGCCGCTGGTCCGGGAGCTGCTGTTCGGCGTGCTGCGCAACCCGCTGATCCTCGCCGCCATCGCCGGCATCACCCTCGGGGCGTTGCACCAGTGGCTCGACATCGCCCTGCCCGACCTGCTCGCCGAGCCGATCGTCCTGCTCGCCAGCGCCGCTGTGCCTTGCGCCCTGGTCGCCTTCGGCCTGTCGATGGCCGAGATCACCGTCCTCGACCCCGACAGCAGCCCGCGACGCAGTGTCTGGATGGCTGCCCTGATGAAGACGGTGGGTCATCCACTGATCGCGTTCGTCATCGCCACAGTGCTCTTCGGGGCATCCGGCCCGGCCCTGCTGGCATTCGTGGTCGTCGCCGCCCTGCCCACCGCGCAGAACGTCTTCACCTACGCCACCCGCTACGGGGTGAACACGGTACTCGCCCGCGACACCGCAGTGATCAGCACCCTGCTGGCGATCCCGTCGATCACGGTCATCGCTGTCCTCCTGGGGTAGCCCCACCCCCACCCCCACCAGGCAGGTCACCCTCGAAAGGCGGGCAACGGACGGTCATTTCCCACATCTGGCTAGGCTCGGGGGTGAGCACTTCCCGTAGACGGGACCCCGAGAGAAGGAGACTGACCATGACGACCACACCCCAAGGACACGTCGAATCCCTCGATCTCTCCGACGTGATCGACGCCGCCACCGCAGAACAACCGGGTCCCTTCGTCACCATCCATCTCCCGTCTGACCCGACCGGGGCGACCATCGACGTCGTCCGGCGCACCTTCGATGCCCAGCTCAAGGATGCCGCCGCCCAACTGTCGGCGAACGGAGCCTCCGACGCCGAGGTCGCAGCCATCCTCGACCCAGTCCGTGAGGACGTCTCCGACGAGATCTTCTGGCGTCAGCAGTCCCGCAGCCTCACCGTGTTCTGCGCGGACGGTTTCCACCGGATCATCCGGGTCCCGGTCGAGCTGACCGAGTCAGTCACCGTCGCCGAGCTCCCCCACCTCAGCCCGCTCGCCCCGGTGGTCGAGGCCTCCGGGCGCTGCTACGTCCTGGCACTGGCCAAGGGCAAGGTGCGCCTGTTCGAGGCCGACCGCAACGCCATCGCCGAACTGCCGCTGGGCGCGATCCCGGAGAAGTTCGACGATGTCGTCGAGGCCCCCGAGCGCGAGCTGCAGGGCCGGAGCACCGGACAGGACTCGGTCGCCTTCCACGGCCACGCCGACACCGCCAACGGCCTGACCGAGGAGTTCCTCCGGGCGGTCTCCGACGGAGTGGAGAAGGAGCTGGGCACCGCCCGTTCCCAACCGCTGGTGCTGGCCACCGTGGAGGAGAACGGTCCGGCGTTCCGGACACTGTGCTCCTACCCCGCCATCGCCACCGAGGTGATCGCCGGCAACCCGGAGCACACCGGTGCCAATGAACTGCGCTCGGCAGCCTGGCAGATCCTCGATGCCGCCCGCACCGAGGAGGAGCCCGGCGTCCGCGACAACATCCTCACCGAGGTCCACCGGGGACGCGGCTCCAATGATCTCGCCGAGATCGCCCGGGCCGCCGGCGAGGGACGGATCGCCGACCTCTACGTCCCCCGTGACCTCTCGGTCCTTCACACCCCGGATGCCTCATCCCTGCTGGACCGCGCCCTGGTCGAGACGATGCGCACCAAAGGTGGTGTGCACACCCTCGGCGTTCTCGAGGCACCCGAGGAGGCACTGGCCACGCTGCGTGGCTAGAGCCAGCAGGAACTAACGTACAGCGGGAGCTGACCACCCTGGTGGTCAGCTCCCGCTGGTGTTGTGTTGTCCCCCGTGGTCGTCAGCGCCAGAGCAGCAGGGCGTCGCCCTGACCGCCGCCACCGCACAGCGACACCGCGGCCCGGCCGTCCCCCCGACGATTCAGCTCGTAAGCGGCGGTGACCACCAGGCGGGCACCGGAGCAACCGATCGGGTGGCCCAGCGAGATGCCACCACCATGGATATTCGTCTTCTCCAGCGGGTAATCCAGATCCTTGATGGACTGGACGACCACGGCAGCGAAGGCCTCGTTGATCTCGAGGAAGTCGAGGTCCTCGGCGGTCCAGCCCGCCCGTCCCAGCGCCGCGGTGACAGCCTGGGCCGGCTGGGAGTGCAGGTAGGTGTCCGGTCCGGCGGTCTCACCGTAGGCACCGAGGGTGGCCAGGACGTCCAGCCCGTTGTCAGCGGCGTACGCACGGGTGGTCAGCACGACCGCGGCCGCACCGTCGGAGATCTGCGAGGCGGAGGCGGCGGTGATCGTGCCGTCCTTGGCGAAAGCGGGACGCAGCCCGGCCAGCCCCTCCTCGGTCGTGCCGGGGCGCACGCCCTCGTCGGTGTCGACGACCACGGTGCCCTTGCGGGTGGCGATCTCCACCGGGACGATCTCCTCGGCCAGGGTGCCGTCGGCGATCGCGGCCTCGGCGCGCTGGTTCGACAGCGCGGCGACACGGTCCTGCTCGGCACGGGTGATTCCGCGGTCGGTGTTGCCTGCCTCGGTATCCACACCCATCGCAGTGCCGTGGATCGGATCGGTCAGGCCGTCACGCTCCAGGGAGTCCTGCAGGGACAGCGACCCGAACTTCGCACCGGCGCGGACACCTGCGGCGAGGTGCGGGGCGTTGCTCATCGACTCCTGGCCACCGGCGACGACGACCTGCGCATCGCCGAGCCGTAGCATACGGGACGCTGCGATGACGGCACCGAGTCCGGAGAGGCAGACCTTGTTGATGGTGGTGGCCGGGGTGGACACCGGCACGCCGGCGGCGACGGCGGCCTGCTTGGCCGGGTTCTGACCGGCGGCGGCCTGGACGACCTGGCCCATGTAGACGAAGTCGACGTTGTTGGCCGTGACCCTGGCACGCTCCAGCGCACCGGAGATGGCGGTGGAACCCAGCTCAACGGCGGACTTCGCGGCCAGGGCACCCAGCATCTTGCCCTGGGCGGTGCGGGCAGCACCGACGATGACGATGTCGTCCGGGGAAACGGTTGTGTCAGTCATGGTGGTAGTAGTCGACCTTTCTGTCGCATCGTTAATCACTTCTATTATGAGTCATATTCCGGCGGAAAGGGTGATTTTCCTGCTTATCGGTCATAAACGGGTGGTCAATGCTACGCCCGTCACCGCCTGGACGTCCTCGACGCTGACCCCCGGTGCCAACTCGACCAGCTCCAGGCCGTCGTCCGTGCGGTCGATCACGCACAGGTCGGTGATGATCCGGTCGACGACCCCGGTACCGGTGAGCGGCAGGGAGATGTCGCCGACGATCTTCGGGTCCCCGTTGCGGGTGGTGTGCTCCATGAGCACCACGACCTTCTTCGCCCCGACCACCAGATCCATCGCCCCGCCCATACCCTTGACCATCTTGCCGGGCACGATCCAGTTGGCGAGGTCGCCGCGGTCGTTGACCTCCATACCACCCAGGATCGCCAGGTCGATCTTGCCGCCGCGGATCATCCCGAAGCTCATCGCCGAGTCGAAGTAGGACGTCCCGGGCATGGCGGTGACGGTCTCCTTGCCCGCATTGATCAGGTCCGGGTCGACCTCTTCCGGAGTCGGGTACGGGCCGATGCCGAGCATCCCGTTCTCGCTCTGGAGGGTGACGTCCACTCCCTCAGGCACGTAGTTCGGCACCAGGGTCGGCAGGCCGATCCCCAGGTTGACGTACTGTCCGTCCTGAAGCTCCTGTGCTGCACGGGCGGCCATGTCCTGTCGGTTCCAGCTCATCGTGTGGTCTCCTTCTCGATGGTCTTGTCGGCGACCTGCTCCGGGGTCAGCTCCACGATGTGGTGGACGTAGACGCCCGGCAGGTGGATGTCGTCTGGGGCGAGTTCACCGACGGGCACGACCTTCTCGGCCTCGACGATGCAGAGCCGTCCGCTCATCGCGGCCAGTGGGTTGAAATTCCGGGCCGTCCGGCGGAACCGCAGGTTACCGGAGGTGTCCGCCACCTCGGCGCGGATCAGCGAGACATCGGCGACGATCGCCTCCTCGAGGACCTGGGTGCGTCCGGCGATCTCGCGTGTCTCCTTGGCCGGGGAGATGACCGCGCCGTGGGCGGGGTCGTCCGACCCTTGCGCGCCGTAGCGCCACACCATGCCGCCGTCGGCGACCGGGGTGCCGACACCGGCGGCGGTGTAGAAGGCGCCGATACCGGAGCCGCCGGCCCGGAGTCGCTCAGCGAGTGTTCCCTGCGGGGTGAGTTCCACCTCCAGTTCCCCCTCGAGGTACTGGCGGGCAAACTCCTTGTTCTCGCCGACATAGCTGGCGACGATCCGGCGCAGTTGCCGGGTCTCCAGCAGCAGGCCCAGGCCGCGACCGTCGACACCGGCATTATTCGACACCGCCTCGAAGTTTCCGACGTCACGGGACGCCAGTTCGCTCAGCAGCACCTGGGGGATGCCGCAGACTCCGAAGCCGCCGACGGCGAGGGTCGCACCGTCCTCGATCTGGGCGACGGCATCGGCCGCGTCCGTCAACTTTCCAGTACTTGTACTCATCTCAGTCCCTTCCCGACATGGGGCATCGTCCGAAAAATATCCGCCTGAGAATGTGAACTACAGCACATCCTCGGTGACGAATCCGAGTATGCGTCGCCGGCGGAAACCCCACCACGTACAGAACAACAACGGTCAGGACGAAAAGTTGTGTCCCCGTACAAAGCAGTGTCAGCGCACCGTGTCAGCGCACCGTGTCAGCGCAGAGTGTCAGGCACTGTCGTCCCCCACCGGGACCGCGGTTATCCAGGCGACCTCGACCAGCGTGTTCACGTCCCCGAGGTCGCAGCCGGTCAACTCCTCGAAGCGGCGCAGCCGGTAGCGCAGGGTGTTGACGTGCACCGGAATGCTCTCTGCGGCTTCCCGCGCGTTCAGCCTGTGGTCCAGGTAGGCCCGGACCGAGTCGATGAGGTCCTCGCCGAAGGCCCGGGAGCCACGTAGCGGCACCAGGTACCGTTGTCGCAGCACGTCGGTGGTTTCCGGGCTAGCGTTGATGGCCATCCGCCAGGAGAGCATCTCCTGGTCGACCCGTCCGGTCATTCCCAGGTACAGGGCAGACCGCACCACCCGACTGACCGTCGCGAACGTCCTGTGCAGTTCGGTCAGTGGTGCCGGACGCCCGAGCGCGACGGGGATCCCCGCCGGCAGGAGCCGGTCGGCGGTGTCACCGGAACCGCCAGGGTTGCCGGGGTCGCCGATGAGCACACCGGCGACCGACCGGTTCTGCACCGTGATGACCAGCCTGGTCCCGTAGGACTCGGCCCACCGCTGCAGGGCGACCTCGACCTCCACCCCGGAACCGTCGATGAAGGGTGCCATCAGGATCCGGTGGTTGCCGTCGGTCGGGATCTTGTAGAGCGAGGCGCCGCGCATGATCTCGGCATCGTCGAGCTCTCCGGTGATCACCCGGCCGATCCACTCCGAGCGCCGTGTGGAGTCGGCGACGGCCCGGGTGATCTCGTGGTCACGGTAAACTCCCGTGACGATGGTTGAGTAGACGTCCCCCAGGGACCACAACAGGTTGGACCACTCCAGCAGCTGATCAGCCGGGGTTCCGTGGTCCTCGGCGAGAATCAGCAGCCGACGCTGGATGACCCTCATGCTGAGTCGGAACCCCCGCAGCAGACTCCCCAGTGGCACGCCCTCCGCTATCCGCTCCAGTGCCGTCCGTCGGGCATGTGTGATGTCCTCTGGCCCAGGTTCCACACCACGGCTGATGACCCTGGTACTCATCGAGAGGTTCTGTCTCGCAGTATTGACGACCTTCTCGTGGGTGGCGTGGTCGTAGCCGGGAATGGTGGCCATGATCTTGTCGGCGGTCTGTACCGACAGGTCCCCGACGTCGGCTTCCAGGCGGTCGAGGAGCTCGCTCCACTCCCCTCCCCGGGAACCGTCCTCGGAACCGCCCACGTTCAACTCCTTATCCTCATGCAGCATCCTGACTGTCCGGTCCACTGTAGAGGACACCGTTCAGGTGGTGAACAACCCGAGGATTCCGATGGCTTTCTCCCGCATCTCGACCTTGCGGACCTTGCCGGAGATCGTCATCGGGAAGCTTTCGGTGATGTGGACGTATCGGGGAATCTTGAACTTGGCGAGCTTTCCGTCGCTGAAGGCGCGAATGTCCTCTGCGGTGAGCGTGCGACCGTCGGCGACAGCGTCCTCGTCGAGGATGATCCAGGCCATGAGCTCTTCCCCGTACTTCTCGTCGGGGACGCCGATGACCTGGACGTCGGCGATGTCCGGGTGCTCGTAGAGGAACTCCTCGATCTCGCGGGGGTAGATATTCTCCCCACCGCGAATGACCATGTCCTTGATACGGCCGGTGATCTGCACGTAGCCGTCAGTGTCCATGGTGGCGAGGTCCCCGGAATGCATCCAGTTGTCGGCATCGATCGCCTCGCTCGTCTTCTCCGGCATGTCCCAGTAGCCCTGCATCACCGAGTAGCCGCGGACGAGCAGCTCGCCCTGGACGCCTCGGGCGACAGGGCTGCCCTCCTCGTCCACGATCTTGACCTCGATATGGGGGCCGACCCGTCCGACGGTCTCCACGCGCTTCTCCACCGGGTCGTCCGGCAAGGTCTGGTGGTTGACCGGGGCGGTCTCGGTCATGCCGTAGCAGATGCCGATCTCCTCGATGCCGAGGATGTCGATGATCTCGCGCATCGTCTTCGTCGGACAGGAGGTACCCGCCATGACGCCGGTACGAAGCCGCGACAGGTCCAGCGTCTTGCCCTTCTCCGCCAGGTGGTCGAGCAGCTGGAGTTCTGCCATGAACATCGTAGGCACACCCAACAGACTCGTCGCCTGGCCGTGATGGGCGGCCTCCAGGGTGTTCTCGGCATTGAACACCGGGCCCGGGATGATCGACGCCGCCCCGTGGGTGACCGCGGCGAGGATTCCGATGACCATGCCGAAGCAGTGGAAGAACGGGACCGGGATGACCACCCGGTCGGCGTCGGTGTAGTCCAGCCGTTCGCCGATCATGAACCCGTTGTTGAGCACGTTGTGGTGGGTCAGGGTCGCACCCTTCGCCATGCCGGTGGTGCCCGAGGTGTACTGGATGTTGATCGGATCATGCGGGTCGAGAGTCTCGCGGACCGGGTTGAGGTCGCCGATAGCACTGTTGGCGAGCTCCTCCCACCGCTCGGAGCCGAAGAACACGGCCTCCTTGAAAGGGCGGTCGAAGGTGTGCGACACGGTGCCGATCATGGCCCGGTAGTTCGAGTCCTTGAACCGGCCGGCGGAGAACAGGGCCTTGATGCCGGACTGGTTGACGGCATAGGTCAGTTCGCGGGTCCGGTAGGTGGGGTTGATGCACACGAGGATCGCCCCGATCTCGGCCGTGGCGAACTGCAGCACCATCCATTCCCAGCGATTCGGGGACCAGACGCCGATCCGGTCGCCCTTCCGGTAGCCAGCGTTGTGCAAGCCGGACGCCAGGCGAAGGACCTTGCGGTGGAACTCCTGGTAGGTGAGGTGAATATCGCCGTAGAAGTCGATCAGGGCATCGTGGTCCGGATAGGTGGCCACGGTACGTGCCAGGCTCTGACCGATGGTCTCGTTCAGTAGCGGGACATCGGTCGGGCCGACGAGATGGGATACAGCAGGATCGATGTCGGCGGGGTCGGAAAGGGTGATGTCGTGGTGCGGTCGCAGTGAGGATGTCACGGAAATCAACTCCTGGGTGAGGTGTCAGATGAGTTGGCGGGGGTCCTGGAGAGAATGAGTTCTGCTTGTCGGCGCAGCGGGGCGTCGATCATCTCGCCGTCGACGACGAAGGCGCCGGAGTTCTCCGCGGCACCTGCGACGACCCGGCAGGCCCAGTCGACGCTGGCGTCATCGGGACGGTAGGCCTCCCGGATGACGGGGACGAGTCCAGGATGGATCGCCACGGTGCCGGCGAAACCGCTGGCCGCGGCGTCCACCGCCTCGGCGCGTGCCCCGACCACGTCCGCGGTGTCGGCGTGGATGGAGTCCAGCGCGGTCTTCCCTGCGGCGGCCGCGTGCAGCAGAACGAGGGAGCGGGTGAGCCGGGGGACTTCGCGGTAGCCGCCGGGGTGGCCCGAGGTACCGCCACCGGAAGTGGGGACCTCTTCTGCGCTGTAGCGGGAGGAGGTCCCGCCGAGTGCCGCTGTGAGGTCCTCCGCACCCCAGAACAGGGCGTCCACCTGCGGGTGTGCGGTCAGCGAGGCCAGGTCGAGGACGCCACGGGGAGTCTCGACCAGTGCGATGATGCGCCAGGTGGAGGCATCCGGAACGGTCTCGGCGAGGGCGTCCACCGTCCGACCTCCCTCCGCCTTCGGCAGCATCACCGTGGTGAAGGGGCTGTCGGCGACGGCCTGAAGGTCGGCGTCGAAATCCGTGGTCCCCGGCGGGTTGATCCGCACGATCGTGTGGGCCGGGTCAAGGTCGGCGGTGACGATGTTCTTTCGGGCCGAGGCCCGGTTCTCTGCCCGGCAGCCGTCCTCGAGATCGAGGATGACCGCGTCCGAACGCTCGGCGGCCTTGGCGAACCGCTCGGGCCGGTCGGCGGGGGCGAAGAGCAGGGCGGGGCCGGGTGGTGTCCAGCGGTCGGTCATGATGTCTCCCCTTCCCCGTCGCCGGTGGGTCGGCACTGCACGAGGGTGTTGCGCACGGCGGTGCATACGATGTCACCGTGCTGGTTGCGGCCGATGTGCCGCAGCTCGACGATTCCCTGGTTCGGACGGGACTTCGAGCGGCGGACCGAGAGGCATTCGGTCTCGGCGTAGAGCGTGTCGCCGTGGAACATGGGCGCCGGGAAGGCGATCTCACTGAAGCCGAGGTTGGCGACGATGGTGCCGAGCGTGAGCTGGTTGACCGACAGTCCGACCACGGTGGACAGCGTGAACATGGAGTTCACCAGTCGCTCGCCGCGGAAGCCCGGCTGGGTCGCGGCCCACGCCGCGTCCAGGTGCAACGGCTGGGTGTTCATGGTCTGGGTGGTGAAGAGGGTGTTGTCCGCCTCGGTGACGGTGCGGCCCGGACGGTGGAGGTAGGTCACGCCTTCCTCGAACTCCTCGAGCCATAGGCCACGCTGTTCAATTGTGGTGGCGGTCTTCGGTGAACCGGTAGTCGTCTCAGTCACCGCGCTCACCCCTCCAGCCCCAGGGAGCGGGCGATGAGCATGAGCTGGACCTCGGTGGTCCCCTCACCGATCTCGAGGATCTTGGAGTCCCGGTAGTGCCGGGCGACGCGGGTCTCGTTCATGAACCCTGCACCGCCGAAGACCTGGGTGGCGTCCCGGGCGTTGTCCATCGCTGCATCGCCGGCCACCATCTTCGCGATCGAGGCCTCCCGGCTGAAGTCCTCGCCGGCGAGCATCTTCTGCGCCGCGGCGCGCCAGGCCTGACGGGCGGTCCAGGCACGTGCCTCCATCCGGGCGATCTTGAAGGAGACACCCTGGTACTCGGCGATCGGACGGCCGAAGGAGGTGCGCTGCTTCGCGTACTCCACGGCTTCGTCGACACAGCCCTGGGCTGCACCGGTGGCCAGCGCTGCGATGGCGACGCGTCCTTCAGCGAGGATGGAGAGGAACTGGGCGAAGCCGCGGCCACGCTTGCCCAGCAGGTTCTCCTCCGAGACGACGACATCGTCGTAGCTCAGCGGATGGGTGTCCGAGCAGTTCCAGCCGACCTTGTCGTAGGCCGGTTCGGCGGTGAAACCTGGGGTGTCGGTCGGGACGATGATCGCGGAGATCTCCTTGCGGCCGTCCTCGCGGGTACCGGTGACCGCGGTGGTGGTGACCAACGAGGTGATGTCGGTTCCGGAGTTGGTGATGAACTGCTTGGAGCCGTTGATCCGCCAGTTGCCGTCCTCGAGTTTCGCGGTGGTCCTCGTGCCGCCGGCGTCTGATCCGGCGCCCGGCTCGGTGAGGCCGAATCCGGCGAGGTTGGTACCGGCGAGCAGGCCGGGCAGGTACTTCTGCTTCTGTTCCTCGGTGCCGAAGCGGTAGATCGGCATGGCGCCGAGGGAACAGCCGGCCTCCAGGGTGATCGCCACCGACTGGTCGACCCGGGCGAGCTCCTCCAGGGCGACACCGAGAGCGAAGTAGTCACCGCCCATGCCGCCGTACTCCTCGGAGAACGGCAGTCCGAACAGGCCCAGCTCGCCCATCTGGGCCTGAATGTCGTAGTCGAAGGTGTGGTTCCGGTAGTTCTCCGCCACCTTCGGGTCAACGACCTCGTTGGCGAACTCTTCGACAGTGCGTCGCAGTTCGACGAGTTCCGGGGTCAGTCCGTCGTCGGCAGGGTTGGATCGGCGGGTGGTTGATGCAGTCATGGTGTTTCCTTTTCTGTGGGGACTTCTCTGGGGGACTCTTCCGGGTTCTTCCGGTCAAGCGGGAACAGTGGCAGGGACGGTGGCGAGGACGGTGCCAGCACCGACCTTGTCGCCGGTGGCACAGCTGAGCTGCACGATCCCGTCATGGGTGGCGGTCAGGGAGTGCTCCATTTTCATGGCCTCGAGGACGACGAGCGGCTGGCCAGCAGTGACCGTGTCCCCGTCTGTCACGCGGACATCCACGACGGTGCCGGGCATCGGGCTGAGGATGTCGTCGTCGCCGGGGCCGGCCGCAGCGGCGTCCTGCCCGAGACCGAGTGTGGTGACGGTCCAGGTACCGGCCGGTCCGGAGACGGCCACGGCGGTCCCGGTGGCGGACGGCACCGGCTGACTCAGCCAGCCGTGGGAACCCTGTCCCTCACCGGTGAAGATGCAGACCGTCGCGCCGGAGCCGTCGTCCGGCACGGTCGCCAGGACGGTGGCAGTTGCGGTGACGGGGTCGGCGTCCTTCTCCCCGACCTGGGTGACCGTCAGTGCAACGTCATCGGTGCCGGTGAGAGCCATATCGACCGGGCCGACGCCCGGGACGGACAGTCTCGTGCGAAACGGTGCGGGTGCTGCACCGGCGCGCCAGCCGTCGGCGGCGGCCCACGACCCGTGGTAGCCGGTGGTGGTGGCGGCCAGTTCTGCAGCGCCTTTCAGCGCGAGAGCTGCGACAATGAGCGCCTCGCCCGGGAGGTCCGGGGTGGTGAAGTCACCGACGATCCGGTCGAGCAGGCCGGTGTCCAGGTCGCCGGCCCGGACCTCGGGGTCGGCGAGGAGGAACCGGCAGAAGTCGATGTTCGTGCCCGGGGCTCCGTCGGTGCCGAGCCCGGCGAGCAGGGTGGTCGCCAGGGCGGCGTCCAGCCGGTCGAGGGACTGTGCCCGGTCAGCGCCGTAGGCGATGACCTTGGCGAGCATGGGGTCGTAGTCGGATCCGATCTCCTGTCCCGCGGCGATGCCGGTGTCCACCCGGATGCCGGGCCCGGTCGGCCAGCGCAGTGCGGTGACGGTGCCGCCGGTGGGCAGGAATCCCGCGGCCGGATCCTCGGCGTAGACGCGCGCCTCGATCGCATGGCCGGTGAGCGTGACATCGTCCTGCGCGACCGGCAGCGGTTCACCCTGGGCGACACGGATCTGGAGTTCGACCAGGTCGAGGCCGGTGACCAGTTCGGTGACCGGGTGCTCGACCTGCAGGCGGGTGTTCATCTCCATGAAGAAGAAGAGGTCCGGACGCTTCGCCGAGACGATGAACTCCACGGTGCCGGCCCCGCGGTAGCCGCAGGAGCGGGCGGCGTCACACGCCGCCTCGCCGATGCGGGCCCGGGTCTCCTCGTCGAGCAAAGCTGAGGGAGCCTCCTCGATGACCTTCTGGTGGCGGCGCTGCAGCGAGCACTCCCGCTCACCGAGGTGGATGACACTACCGTGGGCGTCCGCCATCACCTGGACCTCGATGTGACGCGGGGTGTCGACGAAATGCTCGATGAACAGGGTGTCGTCACCGAAGGAGGACGCCGCCTCCCGGCGCGCTCCGACGAGGGTGTCGGCCAGGTCATCCGGCGATTCGACCACGTGCATGCCCTTGCCGCCGCCACCGGCCGAGGGCTTGATGAGGACGGGGAACTCCACGCCCGCTCCCCCGTCGGTGCCGGTGACCCCGGCGATCAGTTCGTCGTCGGTGAGCCCTGGCCGGGAGATACCGGGGACGGTCGGCACATCACGTGCTTCGACGGTGGCGCGGGCGGTGATCTTGTCACCCATGCCTTCGATGGCGTCCGCCGGCGGGCCGATGAAGACGATGCCGGCGTCCTCGCAGGCGCGGGCGAAGGTGGCGTTCTCGGAGAGGAAGCCGTACCCGGGGTGGATCGCACCGGCCCCGGAGGCGGCAGCGGCGGCGAGGACGCGGTCGATGTTGAGGTAGGACTCGGACGCCGCAGCCGGGCCGAGGCGGACGGCGGTGTCGGCGAGTGTGACGTGCGGGGCTGCGGCGTCGGCGTCCGAGTAGACGGCGACGGCACGCAGGCCCATGTCCTGGACGGTGCGGATGACGCGGCAGGCGATCTCGCCGCGGTTGGCGACGAGCACCGTGTCGAATATGCCGGAACTGGTGGTCATTGGTGTTCCTCTCCTACATCCGGAAGACGCCGAAGCCGGCGCTGTCGTTGTCAGCGGCGCCGGTAGCACCGTCGCGGGGTGTGCGGGCACAGATGCCCAGGGCCATGGCGAGGACGCGGCGGGTGTCCGCCGGGTCGATGACGCCGTCGTCCCAGAGGCGGGCGGTGCCGTACCAGCAGCTCGACTTCTCCTCGAAGAGGTCCCGGATGGGACGCTCGAAGTCCTCCCGGTCGTTCTCCGTCCACTCCCCTCCCTCTCGGGTGACCTTCGCACCGCGGACGGTGGACAGGGTCATCGCCGCCTGCGGGCCTCCCATGACCGAGACCTTCGCGTTCGGCCAGGTCCACAGGAACCGGGGAGAGTAGGCACGACCGCACATGGCGTAGTTGCCGGCGCCGAAGCCGCCGCCGGTGATGACGGTAAGCTTGGGGACGGTGGCCGTGGCGACGGCGGTGACCATCTTCGCGCCGTGCTTGGCAATGCCGCCCTGCTCGTAGTCCTTGCCGACCATGAAGCCGGTGGTGTTCTGCAGGAAGATCAGTGGGGTGCCGCGCTGTTCGCAGAGCTGGATGAAGTGGGAGGCCTTCACTGCGCCGTCGCCGAAGATGACGCCGTTGTTGGCGATGACGCCGACCCGGTGACCCTCGATCCGGGCGAAGGAGGTGATGACGGAGTTGTCGTATTCGGCCTTGAACTCGTGGACGGAACCGGTGTCGGCGATGATCCGGACGACTTCGCGGGCATCGTAGGGGGTCTTCAGGTCGGCGGGGACGATGTCGTACAAAGCGGTCTGATCGGCGGCAGTGTAGGTGGAGGCGTCTGCGACCGGTGCGGTGGGAGCATCCTCCGGGAGGGTGGCCACGATGTCTCGGATGCGCTGGATGGCGTCTGCGTCATCCGCGGCAAGGTGGTCGGTGACCCCGGAGATGCGGGAGTGCATCGCCCCGCCACCGAGTTCCTCGGCGGTGACGTCCTCTCCGGTGGCCGCCTTCACCAGCGGCGGGCCGGCGAGGAAGATGGTGCCCTGGCCGTCGACGATGACAGTCTCGTCCGAGATCGCCGGGACGTAGGCGCCACCGGCGGTACAGGAGCCCATGACGGCGGAGAGCTGCGGGATGCCACGGGCGGACATCCGGGCCTGGTTGAAGAAGATACGTCCGAAGTGGTCACGGTCGGGGAAGACCTCGTCCTGCTGGAGCAGCATGGCTCCGCCGGAGTCGACCAGGTAGATGCACGGCAGTCGGTTCGCTTCGGCGATCTCCTGGGCCCGCAGGTGCTTCTTCACCGTGACGGGATAGTAGGTGCCGCCGGAGACGGTGGCGTCATTGGCGGCGATGAGGCAGAGACGCCCCTCGACGAGCCCGACACCGGCGACAATGCCGGCCCCTGGCACCTTGCCGTCATACATGTCTTCGCCGGCCAGCGGGGCGACCTCGAGGAAGGGGCTGCCGGGGTCGAGCAGGGCGTCGACCCGGTCACGGGGCAGCATCTTGCCGCGGGAGAGGTGTCTCTGACGGGCTGTCTCGCCGCCGCCGCGGCGGGCTCGGGTGATGCGGTCGCGGAGCTCAGAGACGAGGGCCGGGAGCCCTGGGCCGCCGTCCACCTCGTGGACGGTAACCGGGTCGGTGGCGGGTGCAGTCACAGCCGGATCCTTTCATTTGGGAAAGCGTGGTCGGAATAGTGAACTGTTCGTTTCATATGAGCGTATATGGTGTGGGTCACACTTAAAAGCAATCATCATTGATTGATTTTTCGTTGACCGTCGTTCAGCGCTTAGACCTCGATCTTTATAGCCCTGCGCCACCCCCGTTTGCGGGGGAAACATCTCACGCTTCCCACACTCACCAATCACCATCAACTGCACCGCCACGGGCCTTCTCACCCCCCCTCGGTAGCGCCTTTCCCTCCTTACAGACCTCCCCCTCCACTCCCCCTGAATCGGCGAAAGCAATGGACCGTCCCCGGCAGCCCCGTTAGACTTCCCAGCGTCCCCACTGTCCAATCAACAGTGATTCTTAAGGAGAGCGCCGTGTCGACGTCACCTGCCGAGCCACAACAGCAACGCAGTCGCGAGACCCGTCAGAGCCTGCTCTCCGCTGCCCTCAGCGTCCTGACCCACGAGGGACTCCGGGGCACCACCGTCAGCGCGGTGGCGGTTGAGGCCGGTGTCTCCCGGGGCGCCGCGCAGCACCATTTCCCCACCCGCGATGTTCTCATCGAGGCCACCGTCGCCCACTTCTATGCCGAAGTCACCCAACAGCTGCGCAGTTCGGTGGCCGATCTAGGCGCCGGCCCACACGGCGCCTCGGTCAAGGACGTCATCTCCCTGGTCGTCGAGTCGTTCAGTACCGACTCTTTCCACGCCGCACTGCACGTCTGGTCCGCCGCAGCGGGACCTGAGAGCGACCTACGCGACCTGATCATCTCCGCAGATTCCCGGTATGCACGCGAGGTCTACCAGCTCATGGCCCTCGCCCTCGACGCCGACCTCTCCGACCAACACACCCGGCGCCTGCTACGCAGCACCATCGACTTGGCCCGCGGTCTCGGGCTCGGTGCGGTCCTGGTCGACAATGCCGAACACCGCAACACCGTCACCACCACCTGGGCGGGCATCCTCGACAGCGGGATCCGCCGAAACAGCTGACGAGCCGCCGGGTCATCACCCTGCCTACCATGGCCACCATGCCCCACCGAGCCCACCATCCGCCACGCACCGCCGTCGTCGTCGGCTCCGGGCCCAACGGCCTGGCCGCTGCCGTCACCCTGGCCCACGCCGGGGTGCAGGTCACGGTGCACGAGGCAGCCTCCACCATCGGCGGCGGGACACGCAGTGCCGAGTTAATGGTGCCTGGAGTAATCCACGACCTGTGTTCGGCGGCCCACCCGCTGGCGCAGGCAGGTGGGTTCCTCCGCGATCCGCGCATGGCTGCAGCCCTCCGCGGCCATGGCCTGGAATTCTCCACCGCGCCGGTGGACATGGTGCACGTCCTCGACGACTCCACACCCGGCCCACACGGTGCCGCGACGCTGCACACCTCGGTCTCCGCCACCGCCGCCGGTCTGCACCACCAGGAGGACGACGGCAGGTGGGACGCCCGGATGTGGCAGGCCAGCTTCTCCCCCTTCGTCGACCGGGTCGGCCCCTTGGCCGACGAGGTTCTGCGACCCTTGGCCCACCTGCCGAAACGCCCGGTGACACTGGCCGGGTTCGCGACGCAGGCACTGCTGCGGGCGTCCTGGTCCTGGCGTCGGTTCCGCACACCGCAGGCCCGTGCCCTGTTCGCCGGTATCGCCGCCCACGCCTTCACCCCGTTGCACCTGCCGGCTTCCTCGGCGGCAGGTACGCTGCTCACCGTCGCCGGTCACGCCCACGGGTGGCCGGTCGCTGTCGGAGGATCCCAGGCCATCGCCGATGCCCTGGCCGCTGAACTGCGCTCCTTCGGCGGCGAGATCGTCACCGATTCACCAGTCACCGGCTTCCCCCAGGTCAACGATGCCGACACCGTCGTCCTGGACACCTCCCTGGAGGTCGCCGCCGCGATCCTCGGCGACCGGCTTCCGCACCGGGTGGCGCGTGCCTGGTCCCGGTTCCGGCGCGGACCGGCGGTGGCGAAGGTGGACTACGTCCTCGAGGGCGACGTCCCCTGGAGCCATCAGGACGCCCGGCGCGCCGGCACGGTGCACCTGGGCGGCACCGCCGAACAGATCGCCGATGCCGAGCAGGACTGTTGGTCAGGACGCTTACCGGAGCGTCCCTTCACCCTGGTCTGCCAGCAGTACCTCGCCGACCCCTCCCGCTCGAGGGTCATCGACGGCCGCACGCTGAACCCTCTCTGGGCCTACGCCCACGTTCCCGCCGGGTGGACCGGCAGTGAGCAGGGGACCTTCAACCTGGTCACCGCCCAGATCGAACGGGCCGCCCCCGGATTCCGCGAGCGCGTCCTGGACTGGCGGGCCTCTCCCCCGGCGGCCGTGGCGTCCCACAACGTCAACAACGTCGGCGGGGAGATCTCCGGCGGTGCCAACGACCTGGCGCAACTCATCGCGCGACCCCGCGTCCTGCAGCCCTATGACACCGGGGTCCCGGGTGTGTTCCTGTGCTCCTCCTCCACCGCACCGGGTGGCGGGGTCCACTTCATGTGCGGGGTGAACGCGGCGCAGCGGGCACTTCGGCACACACAGCTACCGTGAACGCAGCGAGCGCAGCCGACCGCTGTGGTCCCGGTTCAGATGACGGGCGATGACCATCCGCTGGATCTGGTTGGTCCCCTCGAAGATCTGCATGACCTTCGCCTCACGCATATAGCGCTCCACCGGGAAGTCCCGGGTGTAGCCCGCGCCGCCGAGGACCTGTACCGCATCAGTGGTGACCTTCATCGCGTTGTCGGTGGTGACGAGTTTGGCCACGGACGCCTCCTCGGCGAACGGCTCCCCGAGGTCCTTCAACCGTGCAGCGGCGAGCATCGTCGCCCGCGACGACATGACGGCAGCCTCCATGTCAGCCAGCAGGAACGCCAGACCCTGGTGCTCGATGATCGGCTGGCCGAAGGTCTCGCGCTCCCGTGCATAAGTCACCGCCGCGTCCAACGCCCCCTGGGCCAACCCGGTCGCACACGCCGAGATACCCAGCCGACCAGAGTCGAGCGCCGCCAGGGCGATCGTCAGGCCCTGACCTTCCTCACCGATCCGCTGGTCGACAGGGATACGGACATCATCGAAAGTCAGTGCCGCGGTCGGCGAACCGGTCAACCCCATCTTCCGTTCCGGCGGCTCCGCCGTGAACCCCGGTGTGTCTGCCGGAACCAGGAAGCAGCTGATACCTTTCCCGTCGCCGGGCTCCCCGCTGGTTCTCGCCATGACCGTGTAGAAGTCGGCGAATCCCCCGTTGGTCACCCACGCCTTGGATCCGTTGAGGACGTACTCGTCCCCCTCACACCGGGCCCGCATCGCCATCGCCGCGGGGTCGGACCCGGCGTGCGCCTCCGACAGACTGTAGGCACCGACCTGCGTCCCGCCGAGCATGTCGGGAAGCCACCGTCGCTGCTGCTCGCGCGTGCCGAAAGTGGCGATGGGGAAGCAGCTCAGGGTGTGGACGGACACCCCCACGGCCACGGATGCCCACACCGCCCCGATCTCTTCCAGGGTCTGCAGGTACAGCTGGGTCGGCATCCCCAGGCCGCCGTACTCCTCGGGGTAGGCCATGCCGAGCACCCCAATCTCGCCGAGCGTGCGGAATGCGTCCCCGGGGAACGCGCCGGCCTCCTCGATCTCCGCGACCTGCGGGGCCAGGCGACTGGTGACGGCATCGCGCACCGTCTCGATCACGGCGAGGTGTTCCTCGTTGTCCAGAATCCGTCGTGCGGGCATCGTCGCTCTCCCTGTCCAGTCTGATCTTCACCGCTCCCGGCGCAGCACGAACATGAACGGGGACTCCATGCCCCGGAAGTCCATGGCGCCGAGCAGGGTGTCCTCGTCCACGGCGCGGAAATGGTCGTTGATCGGCAGGGCGTCGTAGATCATCGTCCCGGTCACCACCCCGCGGTACTCCACCATCCGCAGCCGGGCGGCAGGACGCTTCGTCGACAGCAACGGCATCAGCCGACGCGCCACCGCCGCAACCGGCGGCTGGGTGACCAGTGACGACATCCTGGCCATCAGGGTCATCGGCACCAGGGCCGGGTTCAACGAGTACAGCCCGCGGGAGCCCTCCATGACCAGCGGGTGGGCGTCATCGGTCGAGTGGTAGCGCTTGCCGTGCCAGCCGGCGGCCTCCAGCATGCCGTCCAGCGGATTTCCGGTGGGGACGCCGGATCCGTGCCAGGACCCGAGCATGTACTCCACCGGCGCCGGTGGCAGGGAGTCGAAGAACTCCAGCACGGGTCCGGCACCGGCGGTGGCTGCAGAGGCTGCGGCGGCTGCAGCACCGGGGGAAGCCCCAGTGGGGGTGGCATGTTCGAACTGTTCCAGTGTGGTGAGGGCGGTGCGTGTGTCCGTCATACTCGCCGAGCCTAGCCGCGTGCCGGTCCCCTGGGGCCGCCTTCGGTCATGACTGACGGCCTTGACGTGCACTCTCATGGTCGTGTTAGGGTCCAACGTATGGGTTACATCATTCTTTAGATCTGGATGCCGCGTCGACTGATGTCCGCGGCGGGTCCTGAGCACCCCGGCGTTTCCGCCGATGTGGGTCTCCCCCATGTTCTGGCTCTTCTTTGGGGAGGAGAGCCGTCATCCGCGCCACTCATCGGCGCACAGGAGTTCCGCCATGACCAGATCACAGACCACTTCCCTGTCCCTGTCCACGTCCCATCTCACCTGCGGTGTCAGTGACGCCACCGTCCGGTACGCCGACACCACCGTGCTCGACGCGGTCAGCCTGACCGTCCATCCCGGTGACCAGCTCGCCCTGGTGGGCGACAACGGGTGCGGCAAATCCACCCTTCTCGGCGTGCTCGCCGGCACCGTCGAACCGACCTCCGGCGAGCGCAGCGCCGATCCCGGCGGCAGCATCGCCGTCGCCGAGCAGAACCCGCAGTTCCCGGCCGACGCCACCGTCGACCATGCCCTCGACCAGCTGTTGGCCGAGGTCCGGGCGCTGCAGGAGGCCATCGACGAAACCGCTGCCGCGCTCGCCGCCGGCACCGCAGGCACCGCAGGCACCGCCGAGCAGGACGTCCTGCTTGAACGCCTGGCCGACCTCAACGACCGCCTCGAAGCTCACGGCGGGCCCGGTGGGTACGGTGTCGACCACCGGTTGGACGCCGCGCTCGACCAACTCGGACTCGGCGACCTCGACCGGAGCCGTCCGGTCGACCAGCTCTCCGGCGGTGAGCGGTCACGTCTCGCGCTTGCCGCCACCCTGTGCGGCGGGGCGGACCTGCTGTTGCTCGATGAGCCGACCAACGACCTCGACGAGGCTGGCATGCGCTGGCTGGAGACCCGGTTGGACGCACACCGCGGGGCGCTGGTGCTGGTCACCCATGACCGTGACCTGCTGGACCGTTTCGCCCACGACATCGTTGAGCTGCGCGATGGTCAGTTGCACCGCTACGGCCACGGCTACCAGGGGTATCTCCGGGCGCGCGAGGCTGAACGCGAGGCGGTCCGGCTGGCCCACCGCCGGTGGCGCGAGGATGTCCGACGTCAGGAGGAACTGGTGACCAGCAATGCCCGACGGAGTGCGGCGATCCCCCGGAAAGTGGACAAGCCGGGGTTCGGCCACGGTGCCTTCCGGGCCCGGAACTCCGACCACGGTGCCACCAGTCGCGTCCGGCAGGCGAAGGCCCGACTGGAGTTCCTGCGCTCTCACCCGGCCCCGCCACCGCCTGAGCCGTTGGTGTTCACCGCCGGGTTCGTGGCAGAGGAAACCGCGTCGATCTCGGTTCCAGACCCGGTCTCCGGCACTGCCTCCGATGGTGAGCTTCCACCCCTGGTGACACTGCAGCCGGGCCTGCTCACCGACCCGTCCGCCGACACCGCGCAGTTGTCGCTGATGTCCGGGGACACGCCCCTGGCCATCGGCCCCGGCGAGCGATGGTTGGTGACCGGGGCCAACGGTGCCGGTAAATCGACGCTGCTCAGCGTGCTCGCCGGTGAGCTGGGGCGTCCCGAACACCGGAGTGCGCTGGATGGACTGCGGGTCTCCCGCCTCCGGCAGCACCTCGGCAGTCCGTCGCAGGAGTCGGTCGTCGCCGCCTTCGCTGCCCGCACCGGCGCTTACCAGCAGGATGCATACGACACTCTGGGCCGGCTGGGACTGTTCCGCCCCGAGGATCTCGAGCGTCCGCCGGCCGAGCTTTCGGTGGGCCAGCACCGACGTCTGGAGTTGGCCGTCGCGGTGTCCACCCCGTGCGACCTCCTGTTGTTGGATGAACCGACGAACCACTTCTCCCCCGACCTCGTCGAGCAGCTGGAGCAGGCGGTCGCGGACTTCCCCGGGACGGTGGTGACGGTGACGCACGACCGCCGGTGGATCGCCAAGGTCCAGAGCACGGCCCGGCACAACGGTCAACACCACTCGATCACCGTGGACTCCGGGACCGTCAGTCTTCCCGACGTAGCCCGTAGGTGAGAACCATGTTCCCCTTCGACGTCTGCGAGCTGTTGAGCAGGGTCAGCCGGGTGGTGGGCACGGACTCGTCGAAGAGTCGGCGTCCTTCTCCGACGATGACCGGGTGCGTGGTCAGGGTCAGCTGGTCGATGAGCCCGGCGAGGAACAGGCTGCGTACCGTGGTGATGCCACCGGCGACGGCGATGTGGCCTGCACTGTCGCCACTGGCATCACTGTCGGATTCGCGGAGGTCACGCACGTACTCCAGCGGATCACCGGTGACCCGGGCGCTGTTCCAGGGCAGGACGTCCGGCAGGGTGGAGGAGATGACGTGCTTGCGGATCGGGTTGACCCACTGCGCGAACGGGTCGGCGGGGTCCTGGGCAGGCCAGTACTCCTTCCATTCACTCCACAGGGTGATGCCGAAGACCACGTCGGTGACCGGGGCGAGGTGAGTATCCATACTGAGGCCCTCCTCCTCGCCGAAGGCGTCGAATTGCCACAGGTGGGGATCCTCGACGACCCCGTTGAGGCTGTGGAAGAGATGGGCGATGGTGGTGCGACTCATGATGTCGTCCTTTCCGGATGTACCGACAGCAACGGTTGCTGTCACCGGATAAGACGACAACCGACCGCAAAACTCATCGGTCGGTGGGGAGATCCCCGAGATCCCCGAACACCCGGGTGTCCATGAAGTGGGTGATCGAGGTGATCCGTCCGGCCCGAGTACCCAGAACGTGCAGTGCAAAAGCAGCGCCGTCATGGAAGACGGCCACTGCGGACTGCCCGTTGACGCTGGTGGGGATGACCTCCGAGTCCCGGCAGACCTGCCCTGGCCCACGCCACCACGCCTCGATGTCCGTCCGCCCCTCCAGCCAGAGGGTGTAGGGCGGCATGGTGAACCTGGCATCCTCGGCGAGTAGTGCAACGAGGCGGTCGACGTCATAGGCACCGAATGCCGACACGTAGCTCCAGAGCAATTGACGATCGACCTCGGCCACGTCCTCGACCTCGACCTCGGCCACGGACCCCTGGTCCTTGCCAGACTTCGCCGCCTGCCGGTCGCGCAGGGTGGTCCGGGCCCGGGCCAGGGCCGAATTCACGGAAGCGACCGAGGAGTCCAGCAACGCGGCAGTCTCCGCGGCCGTCCACGACAGGACGTCCCGCAGGATCAGCACCACCCGCTGCCGCGGCGGCAGGCACTGAAGTGCCGTGATGAAGGCCAGTCGAACGGTGTCCCGCTGGACGGCGGCGTCCGCGGGGTCGTTCAGTAACCGATGCCCTGCAATCGGGGTGACCCAGGTTGTCTCCTCCGCCGTCGGGAGATCCTGCCCGTTCGCGGGGACGTGACCCGGGGCGTTCATGTCCATCGGGAGGCAGCGTCGTTGGCGGGCCTTCGCCATGTCCAGGCAGACATTCGTGGCGATGGCGTACAGCCACCGCCGCAGTGAGGCGCGCCTCTCGAAACTCCCACTGTTGCGCCATGCCCGGACGAAGGTCTCCTGGACAGCGTCCTCAGCCTCGTCGACCGAGGCGAAGAACCGGTAGCAGTACACGATCAGTTCGCGACGGTAAGACTCGACAGCTGCCTCGGACACGGTCACCGGGGCCTCCGACTGAACCACAAGCCCGCCGCCAGCGCCACGCCCCAGACCAGGAACAACGGGTCCCACAGCCAGGCGTGACCGATCATCCCCTCCCGGTCGTAGCCACCGTCCGGCTCCACGAGCCCGGACAGCACCAGGTTCCCGGTGACGGTGTTGACCCCGCCCCACACGATGAGCAGTGCGCTCCCCGCCCAACTGATGCCGCGGATGATCCGGCGCAGCAGGCCCGGCAGCCAACCGTCCTGCGGTGTCTGCAGGAGCAGCGGGATGACGGCCGCGGCGATCTTCAGCAGGCCGACGGGGATCAACAGGACGCCCTGTTCCTCCCAGAGTTCGACCAGGTCGGCGCCGAGCGTCTCCACGAGCCAGGTGCCGCCAACCCCCCAGTAGACGCTGAACACGCCGTGAACCACCCCGGCCACCGCGGCCACGACAAATGCGGTGACTGTTGCCCGGGTAGCCGGCGTCGGTGTGGACCTGGCTGTCTCGGCGGTCATGTCGCCCACGATAGCGGGCGATCCTGGCAGGTGGGAGGAGGTCCAGGTCATCCCAGTCAACCCGGTCATCCCGGTCGTCCCGGTCGTCCCGGTCGTCCGGTCCCTCCCCGGCGGCCAATCGACAAACAAGCCTACGAAGAGGTCACAGAATGACTCAGAAAGTGACCTCTCCGTAGGCTTTGTTCTGACTGGCCGGCCCCAACCCCGCCAGTCAGCGGCCGCGACTAGTGCTAGTGCGCGAAGTGACGCTCACCGGTGAGGTACATCGTCACACCGGCCTTCACCGCAGCGTCGATGACCTCGTGGTCGCGCACGGAGCCACCGGGCTGGACCACGGCACGCACCCCGGCGTCCGCCAGGATCTCGAAACCATCGGCGAACGGGAAGAAGGCGTCGGACGCGGCGACGGCACCGGTCGAGCGCTGCTCCTCACCCGCCAGGGTGTTCGCCCGCTCCACGGCGATCTTGGCCGAGTCGACACGGTTGACCTGACCCATACCGACGCCGACGGTCGCGCCGTCCTTGGCCAGCAGGATGGCGTTGGACTTCACCGCACGCACCGCGTTCCAGGCGAAGCGCAGCTCGAGGAGGGTCTCCTCGTCGGCGGCCTCGCCGGCGGCCAGGGTCCAGTTCGCCGGGTCGTCACCGTTGGCGTCGACCAGGTCGCGCTCCTGGACCAGCAGGCCACCGGAGATCTCGCGGTGCTCCACGGCACCCTCCTTCACCGGCGGGGTGGTCTGCAGGATGCGGATGTTCTTCTTCTGGCTGAGCACCTCGACGGCGCCGTCCTCGTACCCCGGGGCCACGATGACCTCGGTGAAGATGCCGGCGACCTGCTCGGCCAGCTCGACGGTCACCGGACGGTTCACGGCGATCACGCCACCGTAGGCGGACACCGGGTCGCAGGCGTGGGCGGCGCGGTGGGCGGTGGCGACGTCATCGGCCACGGCGATGCCACAGGGGTTGGCGTGCTTGATGATCGAGACGCAGGGACGCTCGTGGTCCCAGGCGGCACGCCAGGCGGCGTCGGCGTCGGTGTAGTTGTTGTAGCTCATCGCCTTGCCGTGGAACTGCTCGGCGTTGGCCAGGCCACCCTCCTCACCCGGGGTGGTGTAGACCGCGGCGGCCTGGTGCGGGTTCTCGCCGTAGCGCAGGGTGTGCACGCGGTCGTGGGACGAGCCGATCCACTCCGGAAACTTCTCGACCTCGGAACCTGCAGCAGTGTCGGCTGAGTCGGTGGAGGCGGCGAGCTGCTCGGTCATCCAGGTGGCCACGGCAACGTCGTAGGACGCGGTGTGGCGGAAGGCCTCGGTGGCCAGGCGGGTGCGGGCGGCACGGGTGAAGCCACCGTCCTTCACGGCGGTGAGCACGTCACCGTAGGTCTCCGGGTTGGTGACCACGGCGACCGAGGGGTGGTTCTTGGCCGCGGCGCGCACCATCGAGGGGCCACCGATGTCGATCTGCTCGACACAGGCGTCGAAGTCCGCACCGGAGGCCACGGTGTCGGTGAACGGGTACAGGTTGACCACGACCAGGTCGAAGGGCTCCACGCCGAGGTCCTTGAGCTGGGCGAGGTGGTCGTCCTTGCGGGTGTCGGCGAGGATGCCAGCGTGCACGCGCGGGTGCAGGGTCTTGACCCGGCCCTCGAGACACTCCGGGAAACCGGTGAGTTCCTCGACCCGGATGACCGGGACACCGGCGTCGGCGATCTTCGAGGCGGTGGAGCCGGTGGACACGATCTCCACACCGGCGGCATGCAGACCCTGGGCGAGGTCCTCGAGGCCGGTCTTGTCGTACACGCTGATCAGCGCGCGGCGGATGGGTCGGGTGGTTTCAGTCATTGATCCAGGCCTTTCGTCCTTCGATGGTGTAGCCGTTGTCGGCCGTGCGGTGGAGCACGTCGACGATCAGTGCCCTTTCCACCGTCTTGATCCGTTCATGGAGCGTGTCCACTGTGTCTCCCCGCTGTACGGGCACCGCCCGCTGCGCGAGGATCGGACCGGTGTCCACCCCGTCGTCGACGACGTGGACGGTCGATCCGGTGAGTGACACCCCGTACTCCAGCGCATCCTCCACGGCACGTGCCCCGACGAAGGCCGGAAGCAGTGCGGGATGGGTGTTGATGATGCGTCCGGGGAACCGGGCGATGACCGCAGGGCCGATGATGCGCATGAACCCAGCACTCACGATGACGTCCGGCTCGCACTCGGCGATGGCTTCCAGCAGGTGCTGGTTCCAGACGTCCCGGTCGTATCCGGAGACCCGCTGGGGGTTGTATTCGACGAGGACGCCGGGGATCCCGGCCTCCCCCGCCCGGTCCAGCGCGGAACAGGGGCGGTCGGCGATGACGGCGACGATGTCCACACGGTCCCCGAGGTCGTCGATCATCGCTTGCAGCAGCGTTCCCGTGCCGGACGCGAGGACGACGACACGTAAGGGTCGGGACGCCGCGGCGACCGCGTGCGTCACCGGCGCATGGGATGCAGAGGACTCGGACTCACTCACGGCATCCCAGCTTACTTCCTCGACTCCTCGCCGGTGCCGTCGGTGCCGTCATCGTCCTCGTCGCCAGCCCCGTGGGCCGTTGGGTCGGCGGGGTCAGGGCCCTCGGCAGGGTCGTCAGTCGCCTCCGTCTCCTCCGGTGCATCTTCTGCGTCATCCTCCGACTCGGTCTCGTCCAGCTCCGTGGCCGCAGCGGTGTCAGCGCCGTCAGGATCGTCAGTGTCAGAGGCAGTGTCAGTGTCTTCCACGTCGGTGTCGTCGGGATCAGCGTCTTCCACCGCGGTGTCGGGACCCGCGGCTCCTACTGCGCCCTCAGCGTCGTCCGCATCAGCATCGTCAGTGTCGCCAGCGTCCTCAGTACTGTCTGCGTCCACAGTCTCCGCAGGGTCCGCACTGGCCCCTGGGTCTGCAGAGTCCTCAGGGTCCCGCTCACCCTTTTCCTCCTCGGCCACAGTCTCGGTGACCTTCTGGCCTGCCCGGCCGGCCCAGAAGAACACGACCGCCGACGGCACCACGATCCAGCACAGGTACAGCAGCGGTGTCAGCCACAGCAGCGGACCGGTGGAACCGTAATAACCCAGCGTCCCGCCGGCCGCCCAACTCACCAGCAGACCCAGCACAGCCGCGAAAGCGCCCGCACCCAGGGCGGTGAACACCGGGGCCTCGACGAAGGTCCGCGCCGTGATGACGCGGTAGACCGTGAACACCGCGATGCCCACCGGGACCACCAGCAGCACCTCGCCGAATGGCAGCGCACTGTGCGGCATGGCCGCCAGCACCGGCAGCGGGGGCAGGTTGGCGTTGGTGACCGCGAACAACGAGGCCGAGGCGTCCCCCAGGCTCATCTCACTGCCCAGCAGCACCGCCGCGCCACCTGTCGCGAGGTTCGGCAGATAGAGAATACTGAGCAGCGTCAGGCCGAGGCGTCCGGCGAGATCCGGGGCGATCGAGTAAGCATCCCCGACTGCACCCATATTAACGAGCAGTTGCAGGACCACCGCCACCAGTCCGGCCAGCAGCATCCACCGGACGAAACGACCGGCCAGACGAGCGGCCTCCACCGGCCAGGTCGGCATGCCACGCCGCAGCAGCAGCGCCCGCCATACCTTCGGCCCCAGGCCGGCGATGAAGATCACCGCGTGCAGCACCACGGTGACACCCAGCGCCAGGAGGATATTGGGCGGTGCCACGTCATAGACCTTCGAAGCGTCCCACAGCACCAGCCATGCCAGGGCGGTGAGCAACACCGGCACCAGGATCGACAGAGCAGCGAAGACTCTGATGTTGCGCACCGTGATCTGGGTTCCGCATGCACTACGGACACGCCGGATGTGGAAGAGGGCGATCAGTGCCACGGGAAGCATCGGTGCGACCCCCAGCTCGGCACCGCTGAAACTCACCGGCGCGAGGTTCGCCAGCATCCAGAAGGAGCCGACCATTGCGGGCACCACGGCGAACGTCCCACCGATCCCGATGATCACCGCGATGGCAATCGCCACCGCAAGGGTGATCGCATGGTTGACCAGGACAACAGGGGCGAAGCGACGGACGTGCTCTCCCCATACTCCCCACCACTGCGCCAGCTTGCCCTGACGTCCGGAGCCGGCGGCACGGCCGGACGCAGCGACTACACCGGCGGCACCGGAACGACCGAGGGTATCCGTGGCGGGATGCTGGGACGCCTCGGTGCGTGACCGTGGCGGTGCCCCCAGCGATCCGGCGACGAACCGCTCTCCGTCCCGACTGCCCCGCCCACCGTGCTCACCGCGGTCACGGCGCTCACCGTGCACTGGAGCGCGAGTGGCATCACGGCGACGGCGAGCCTCGGGACCACGGTTGGTCCGCTGTCGACGTGGGGTCGGTCGCTGGGATTCATTACTCACCTGTCCCATTGTGCATAACGCGGCCGGTCGAGCGGCGGAGGGCACGCCGAGCAGGAGCGTTACATCGCCCCCACCCCCGTCACACCAGTCACAAACTTGTCGTGACCTCGTCGTTATCAACGCTTCACACTACCGTTACCCCCCAACCCCCTTCGAGTGACCTATACGAAATCGTGATCTTTTCGCCATTTGGGTTGCTCAGGACCCTGTCTGCCGATAGAGTTCCCACTCGTTGATAACGATAGGGTCACGAAGCGTGAACGTTCGGGAACAAAGCACTACTGAGAGGGATACAGAGGATGACTGAGGTTCGGAAGGTCGGAGCCCACCGCAAGCTGGACACCGCCGCCAAGCGTCGCATGGCTTTCGTTGCCATGGCCGCCACGGGAGTTGCAGCCGCGGGCGCCACCGGCGCCGGAGCCGCCACCGTCCAGTCGGACGACAAGGGCTCTGACATCGCCCTGACCTCCAACACCGAGGTCCTGGCCCAGGGTGCCGGAGGTTCCGCCCCCGGCGGCGACATCGCCGACTCCGCCGCCCAGATCCTCGACCTCCCCCAGGTCACGCAGATCAGCGAACTGGGCAACCAGCTGTCCAGCGCCCTCGAGTTCGACGCCGCCCGCGCGGCCGAGGACCTGCTGAACCGCACCCCGAGCACCGTGAAGCCGGCCGAGGGCTCCTTCACCTCCGGCTACGCCATGCGCTGGGGCACCATGCACAAGGGCATCGACATCGCCAACGGCATCGGCACCCCGATCGCGGCCGCCCAGTCCGGCACCGTGATCGACGCCGGCCCGGCCTCCGGCTTCGGCAACTGGGTCCGCATCAAGCACTCTGACGGCACCGTCACCGTCTACGGCCACATGTCCACCATCGACGTCACCGTGGGCCAGCAGGTCCAGGCAGGCCAGAAGATCGCCGGCATCGGCAACGAGGGCTTCTCCACCGGCCCCCACGTCCACTTCGAGGTCTACCCCACCGAGGGCCAGGCCGTGGACCCGGTGCCGTGGCTGCGCGAGCGCGGCGTCGAGGTCTAGACCTCCTCACCCCTCCGGGCGAAAGCCTTACACAACAAGAAGCCCGCTGCGGCGACCACCCCCTCTCGGTCGCTACAGCGGTTTCTTTGTGTGCCCGGGGTGTCCCCGGGCTACCGGCTGTCACTCATTCTCCCAGCCGATGTTCTCGACCGGGACGTCCGCGAAGCCGTAGGCACCGAAGTTCGCCAGGCCGGGCGTAGTGGCCACGATGTCGGGGCCATTGAAAGTCGGCATGATGCCATGCAGGGCCAGGAACTCCTTCTCGAGCTCATTGGCCGCCTCGATCTGCTCATCGCCGTCACCGATCTTCTGCAGCTCGGCGATCTTCTCGTCGAGCTCCTCGGAGCCGGTACCGGACTTGTTCAGCTCAGAGTCAGAGGCATACATCTGGTCAAAGTAGGCCACACCATAGGGGTCCGAGGACCGGAAGCCCATCTCGAGGATGTCGAAGTCGCGCTGAGCCGAGATATTCGCGAACTCGGAGACTGGACGCTCGTCGATGGTCATGTCGACCCCGATGTCACGCATCATCGCCTGCAGCGCAGAGGCACCGGCCCTGGTCTGCGGGTCATCACCGAGCAGCACGTACCGCGGGGAGAGCTTCTCGCCGTCCTTCTCCCGGACGCCGTCGGACCCCTCGGTCCAGCCTGCCTCATCCAGGAGCTCCTTCGCCTTGTCCTGGTCGTACTCCAGGATCTCGCCGAAGTTGTCGTCGTACCCGTCCTGGGTCGCGAACTGGGCAAAGGAACCCGGCAGGTCCTCGGAGTAGTCCAGGCCGTTGAACCGGATCGTGGCGAGCTGCTAGCGGTCGATCCCGGTCATGATCGCCTCACGCACCGTATCGTCCTCCAGCAACGGGGCATCGGAGTTCAAGGTGATCAGGTAATTCGCCGGAATCATGGCCGTGCGGATGTCCGCACTGTCCCCCATCCCCCGCACGGTGGCCAACCGGTCCTTCGTCGCCGCCCCGGTAGCGTCGATCTCCCCAGCCTCGAAGGCGTTGATCGCCGCCTGCGGCTCCAGCTGACGGTAGGTGAACTTGTCGAGCTTCGGATCCTCGCCCCACCACTTCTCGTTCGGGACGAAGGTCACCGTCTGACGGTTGAAGTCGGAGCGCTCCACCTTGTACGGCCCGGCACCCCACTCGTTCGGGGTCTCCCCCAGCCCGCCCTCGTTGAATTTCTCCGGGGTGTCGACCATGGTCGGGACCAGGTAGTTGAACAGCCCCTCCCACCAGGCGAAGGGCTGGGAGAAGGTGACCACTGCCTCCTTGTCGTTCTCACCGGCCTCCACGGACTCGATGAGCACGTAGCCGTCGGTGGAACTGACGTTCAGCTCGTCATTCTCACCGTTGTTGTACTTCCAGGTGTGCTCGAAGGTCTTCCAGTCGATCGGGGTACCGTCGTTGTACTCGGCGTCCTCGTTGATCGTGTAGGTCACCTGCGTCTTGCCGTCGACCTCTTCCTCGGAGACGTCATCGAGGTAGGCGGGGTTGGGCTGGAACTCGCCCTCGGCGGTGAAGAGGGCGATCTGCGGGTTGTACCACTTCCACACATTGCGGGTGTACAGCGTTCCATCGGCGTGGAAGGTGTTCTGCTGCTGCGCGAGCTCGGTGATCGGCAGTGTCAGTTCGCCACCGTCCTGGACCTCGTCGCGGTCTTTGTCGTTGATGTCGGACGCATTGGCCTCGGCGGAGCCGGAGCTGTCGCCGTTGCCGTCGTCATCGCCTGAGCAGGCGGTGACGACGAGGGCTGCAGCCGCGACCAAAGCCAAGGCGCTTTTACGCGCGGTGGTGATCATGGGAAGTCTCCTCTGTGTCATCAGAAAAAGCTGGGGCGGTGCTACCAGACGTGCGGGGGGCCGCAGGCGCCCTGGACCGCGGGCCCGGGAGGGCTCCGTCCGGGACGGGGGCGGATGGTGGGGTCAGGCATGCTTGCGCTCCTGTCTCCGGGCCCGCTCGACCACCGGGTCAGGCACGGGGATCGCCGAGAGGAGTTTCCGGGTGTACTCGTGGCGGGGGTTGTCGAAGACCTCGTCGACCGGGCCCTGCTCCACGAACTCCCCCTTGTACATCACTGCCACCTTGTCCGACAGGTGCCGGATCACCGACAGGTCGTGGGCGACGAAGAGGTAGGACAGACCGAGCCGACGCTTGAGGTCGTCGAGCAGGTTGATCACACCTGCCTGGATCGAGACGCCCAATGCGGAGACCGGTTCGTCCAACACGATGAGCTTCGGGTTCGTCGCCAGCGCGCGGGCCAGCCCGATGCGCTGCCGCTGTCCACCGGAGAAGTGCCCCGGGAAACGCTCGACGTGGGCGGGGTTCAGCCCGACAAGGTCCATCAGCTCGGCGACGCGGTCATCGACGTTTCCCTCGTGGCCCAGGGAGCGGAGCGGTTCAGAGATGACGTCGGCCACGGTCATGCGCGGGTCGAGGGAGCCCATCGGGTCCTGGAAGACGATCTGAATGTCCCGACGGGCAGTCAGCCGGTCACGCTTGCTCATCGTCCCGGCATCGCGTCCGGTGAACCTGATCGTGGTGTCGTCCGGCGGGGTGAGGTCCATGATCTCCAGCAGGGTGGTGGTCTTGCCGGAACCGGACTCGCCCACGATGGCCATGCATTCACCCTCACGGATGTCGAAGTCCAGCCCCTTGACCGCCTCGACGGTTCCGATGCGCCGCTTGATCACACTGCCCTTGACCAGTGGGAACTCCTTGTGGAGGTTGGTGACCTCTAAGGTCTTCTCCCGGTCTTCACGGGGCACCCCGGCGAAGATGTCCTCGGCCACCTCCGGCACCGGGTACAGGGTTCTTCCGTCGATCTTCCCGTCGACCAGCTCGGCGGAGCGGACGCAGGATGCCCGGTGGGAGCCGATCTCCGGGTCGGTGCCGGCGACGATCTCCAGCGGCGGTTCCTCCGTGCGGCAGGCGTCGATCACCGCTGGGCACCGGTCGGCGAACGGGCAGCCCGGGGGCAGGTCGACCAGCAGCGGCGGCGTTCCGACGATCGGGGTCAACGGTTCATCGGACGGCCGGTCGACCCGAGGCGTGGAGCCCAGCAACCCGACGGTGTACGGCATCTTCGGAGTACTGAAGAGTTCCACGGCCTCGGCATGTTCAACGGGGCGTCCGGCGTACATCACCATGACATCGTCGGCCATTCCGGCGACGACACCCATGTCGTGGGTGATCAGGATGGTCGCCGCCCCGGTTTCCCGCTGCGCTGTCCGGATCACGTCGAGGACCTGCGCCTGGACGGTGACATCCAGGGCGGTGGTGGGCTCATCGGCGATCAGGACGCGGGGGTTGTTGGCGATCGCGATGGCGATCACCGCCCGCTGCCGCATGCCGCCGGAGAACTCGTGGGGGAAGGAACGCACCCGCTTGTGCGGTTCCGGGATGCCCACCAGGTCGAGCAGTTCAATGGCTTGCTTCCAGGCGGCCTTGCGGGTCACCTTCTGGTGGCACAGGATCGCCTCGATGATCTGGTCACCGACGGTGAAGACAGGGGTCAGTGCGGTCAGCGGGTCCTGGAAGATCATGCCGATCTCCGAACCGCGGATATGGGACATCTGGCGGTCCGACAGCCCCAGCAGTTCCCGGTCGTTCAGGATCACCGACCCTTCGACCTTGGCGTAGTCGGGCAGCAGACCCATGACCGCCATCGAGGTCACGGACTTGCCGGAGCCGGACTCGCCCACGATGCCCAGGGTGCGTCCCGGGTACAGGTCGAAGTCCACTCCCCGCACAGCCGAGACTGTGCCGGCCTCGGAGGGGAAGGAGACGGTGAGGTCGGAGACGGACAGGACCGGGGAGTTCCCGGATGGTGCGGTACTCATGCGCGGCCTCCTGCATTCGAAGTGGGGTCGAGGGCGTCACGGAGGCCGTCGCCGATGAAGGCCAGCGACACGGTGAGCAGGGTCAGTGCGGCGGCGGGGAACCAGAACTGCCAGGGGGCGGAGGTCAGTGAGCCGGAGCCGATCGACAGCAGTGTGCCGAGGCTGACGTCGGGGAGCTTCACGCCGAGACCGATGAAGGAAAGCCCGGTCTCCTGGGCGACGGTGGCGGGGATCGCCAGGGCGAACTGGATGATGATCAGTGATCCGATGTTCGGGATGATGTGCCGGATCACGATGGTCATCCTGCCGACGCCCATGTAGCGGGCGGCGCGGACGTGGTCGTTCTCCCGGACCGACATCGCCATCGACCAGATGACGCGGGCGGTGAACATCCAGCCGAAGAGGATCAGCATGGCGGTGAGCAGTTTCCAGTCGCCGCCGGAACCGTTGACCAGCAGGGCGATGAACAGCAGTGCCGGCACGGCCAGCAGGAAGTGGATCAGGCCGATGAGGATCTTCTCGACCCAGCCGCCGTAGACGGCGGCAGCGGCCCCGACGACCGCGGAGACCACGGTGATACCGACGGCGGCGATGACGGAGATCATCAGTGAGCGTCCGAGACCGTGGAGGGTCTGGGCCAACAGGTCGTTGCCCACGTCGGTGGTACCGAACCAGTGTTCAGGGGAGGGTGGGGACGAGAGGTTCAGGAAGTCGGGCTCGTCGTAGGCCCACGGCAGCAGCATCGGGCCGATGAAGGCGGCGAGGGCCAGCAGGACGAAGATGCCCAGGCCGACCAGGGCCATGCGGTTGCGGGCGAATCGACGCCAGCACAGTCCGAACTTGCTCTTCCGACGCTTGGTCTTCCCTGCATCCCCGGGGCCATCGTCTCGAGTTCGGCCTGGTCCGGTTCCACCGGCCCGGCGGTGCCCTCTGCCTCGTGCATATTGGGCATGCTCATGTCAGTTCACCCTCACTCTCGGGTCAAGCGCGACGACGATGATGTCGGAGATCACCGCGGAGATGGCGGTGGCCGCCGCCCCGAACGCGGCGATGGCGACGGCACCGCGGACGTCGTTGCGCTGCATCGTCTGCACGAAGTACTCACCCATGCCGTGCCAGCCGAAGATCCGCTCGGTGAGGATGGCACCGGTGAAGATCCCGGGGATCGAGAAGGCCACGTTGGTGGCGACGGGGATCATCGAGGTCCGCAAGGCGTGCCTGCGTACCGCCTTGGTGCGGGTCAGCCCCTTGGCCCGTGCGGTACGGACGTAGTCGGCGTTGAGGTTGTCCAGCAGCAGGGAACGCTGCAGCAGGTGGTAACCGGCGTAGCTGATGATGACCAGGGACACTGTCGGCAGCACCAGGTGTTGGGCGGTGTCGATGAGCCGGGGGAAGAAGCCCTCGATATCGGGGTTGGCGGAGCCGGTGACGAAGAATACGCGGGTACCGGCCTTGTCCTTGATCCACATCCCGGCGGCGACAACGACCAGTGAGGCGACGACGACGACGTGGGTGTTCAGGGTGACCACGGAGATGCCCTGCCAGATGCGGTCGCCGACCTTGTACTGACGGGAGGCGGTGTAGACGCCGATGGCCACACCGACCACCACCGAAAGCACGGTGGCCACGATCAGTAGTTCTGCGGAGACCCAGATACGGAAGGCGACTTGGTCGTTGACGCTGTCGCCGAGCGGGGAGCTTCCCCAGTCCCAGTGGAAGAGGATGCCGGACAGCCAGGTCCACCAGCGTTCCAGCAGTGGGGTGTCGGGGCTGAGGTTGAGGGGTTCGAGGATGTCGTCGATCTGCTCGGCGGACATCGGTGGCCGACGTCCGAAGTAGTTCGACCGGGGATCCAGGAACGAGGCTGCCAGGAAATAGGCCAGGTTGGTCGCGAGGAAGATCACCGCCAACCAGGTAGCGGCCTTCTTGAGGATGTCCTTGATCATCGGGGTCAGGGACGTCTTTCCAGGACGGTGGTCACCCGTCCGCAGAGGAGATAGGTTGTCGCCACTCCGCCAAAGGTGATCCAACACACGGCGACAGATGCAGCGTGAGCCACATCACGATGCTGCCTGCCCTGAACCTTACTCTACTTATAGGCCCGAACATTTCGGGCCCCCTGACTTGCGGTGTTCCTGGTTAACTCAGAGCTTCTCCATCGGTACTCCACCGATGAGCATCAGCCGGACAGTCCCGTTCGAGCCGAAGTCGATGACCGCGGTGGCACGCACGCCCTTGCCGTCAACACTGGTGACCGTGCCGAGGCCGTACTTGTCGTGGTTGACCCTGTCGCCGACCTCCAGTTCCAGCGCCGGGGCGTTGCTGCGCAGTGCCCCGGAGGAGCGGGAACCGGGACGCGACCCCGACCGTGATCCTGCCCCGGAACCGGACCCGAACGACCCGGAGCGTCCGGCTGATCCCGTCGAGCCGCCATAGGAACCGGACGACCCACTGCCCCATGATCCGCCGAAGCTGGTGCCGTCGGCGTAGGAACCGGAACTGGATCCCCAACTGGACCCTCCGGACCAGGCCGGTGCGGGTTCTTCCCGGATCCAGTCGATCAACTCCGCCGGGATCTCCGCCAGGAACCGCGAGGGTGGGTTGTTCTGTGGTGTCCCCCAGTTCGACCTGGTCATCGCCCGCGACAGGTAGAGCCGCTTGCGGGCACGGGTGATGCCGACGTAGGCCAGGCGTCGTTCCTCCGACAGCTCGGTCGGATCCCCCAGGGCGCGCATGTGGGGGAACTGGCCGTCCTCCCAGCCGACGAGGAAGACGACGGGGAACTCCAGACCCTTCGCGGTGTGCAGGGTCATCAGGGTGACCAGATCCTGCTCCTCGGCGGGGATCTGGTCGGCGTCGGCGACCAGACTGACCCGTTCCAGGAAGGCCTGCAGGCTGCCGGGCTCCGGCTCACCCTCGGCCAGCACCGCATCCGCCGCGGTGTCCGCGTCGGTAGCTGAACTCTCTAGGCCGCCGGGACCTGCGCTGCCCACAGTGCCCACTGTGTCCACAGTGTCGGCATTGTCCGCGGCGCCGCTGGCAGTCCCGCCTGCCCGGGAGGGCATCGCCTCGTAGGCTGCCTGGTTCGCCGCCTCCTGCGAGAACTCGTGGCCGACCGAGACAAGCTCATTGAGGTTGTCGAGCCGGGAGCCGTCCTGCGGGTCATTCGACTTCTCCAACTCAGCGGTGTAGCCGGTGACGTCGAGTACCGTGCGGACCACCGCGCCGACGTCCGGGATACCCAGGGACTCCCCGTCGGAGGTGCGCATCAGCGCCTCGGCCGTCTGGGAGCGCAGCCCGTCCATCATCTCCAGGAACCCGGCGATGGCGTTGCGGCCCCGGGAGCTCAGCCCCGGCACCTCGTCCCGTGCGGCGGCGACCAGACCCTGTGCGAAGCTGACACCGGTGTTCTCTGCATGCACCGTCACCTGGGACAGCGCCCGGTCACCGATGCCCCGGCGCGGGGTGTTGATGATGCGACGCAGCGCCATGGTGTCCTCGGGATTGTCCAGGGCCTTGAGGTAGGCGACGATGTCGCGGACCTCCTTGCGCTCGTAGAACCGGGTGCCACCGACGACCTTGTACGGCAGTCCGGAACGCACCAGGATGTCCTCCACGACACGCGAGGAGTTGTTCGTCCGGTACATCACCGCGATATCGCCGTACTCGGTCTCGCCCCGGTCGACGAGTTCGTCGATGGTCTGGGCGATGAACCGGGCTTCGTCATGTTCGTTGTCGGCGACGTAACCGCCGATCAGGGCACCCTCGCCGGTGTCGGTCCACAGGTTCTTGTCGCGACGCCCGGAGTTGCGGGAGATCACCGCATTGGCCGCCGAGAGGATGTTCTGGGTGGAGCGGTAGTTCTGCTCCAACAGGATGGTGTGGGCGTGCGGGTAGTCGCGTTCGAACTCCTCGATGTTGCGCACAGTCGCACCACGGAAGGCGTAGATCGACTGGTCGGCGTCACCGACCACGCAGAGCTCCGCCGGCCCCTCCGGCCCGGCGGTGTCGGCGTCACCGACCAGGGTGGAGACCAGGACGTACTGGGCGTGGTTGGTGTCCTGGTACTCGTCGACCAGGATGTGCCGGAAACGACGCCGGTAGTGGTCGGCGACCCCCGGGTTGGCGCGCAGCAGGCCGACGACCTCACCGATGAGGTCGTCGAAGTCCACCGCGTTCGCCTGGCGCAGCCGCACCTGGTAGTCGTGGTAGATCTTCGCGATGGTCTCGCGGTGCCGGTTGCCGTCCTGCTGGGCCTCGGTCAGTGCCTCCGCCGGATCCTGGAGTTCGTTCTTCCAGTTCGAGATCACCGACAGCACCGCCCGCGGGGCGAACTCCTTGGAGTCCAGGCTGCGCTCCCGAAGGATCATGGTGACCAGGCGCTTCATGTCATCGGAGTCGTAGATGGTGAAGTTGGAGTTCAGCCCGTCCACCAGGGCCGCATTGGCCCGCAGGATCCGCACGCACACCGAGTGGAAGGTGGATACCCACATCCGTTCAGCGACCGGACCGACCAGGTCTGCGATCCGCTCGCGCATCTCGGCGGCGGCCTTGTTGGTGAAGGTGATCGCCAGCACCTGCCACGGGGCCACTCCCCCGGCCAACAGCCAGGCGATCCGACGGGTGAGCACACTGGTCTTGCCCGACCCGGCACCGGCGACGATCAGCAACGGTGACCCGGTGTGGCGCACCGCCTCTTGCTGGGCAGGATTCAGCCCCTCCAGCAGCTGGTCCCGGGTCTGCGCGCTCATCACCCGGCCAGGGACCGGGCCGGCGGCGTCCTGACCGGATGCTGCGTTCTGCCCGGCCGGTGCGTCCTGCCCGGATACTGCCTCAGCGCCTTCCTGCACCGACGAGCGGACCCGGAACGGTGAGGCGTCCGACATCGGGGCGTCCGGCAACGGTGCCAGGTGGGAGGCGGACGACGACATTTCGGCAAGGACCCCCACGACGTCCTCCGGGGGAAGGTCGTCCTCCTCCGGCGGCGGCTCGAACGGCTCCTCCGGGAACGGGATCTCGTCGTGCGTCACAGTGCTCACGGTAAAAGTGCTCTCCTGGTCGATCCGGGTCGGTCTCTGGGTCGGTCTCTGGGTCGGTTTCTGGCTCATATTCACCCTACAACGGGGTCCGGACACGAACCTGCACCTGCAGTCACACCCAGGCGACCGACCCCAACAGGCTAGAATCCACACCATGAGCAATGACCAGCAGTTCTCCAGCGGCACGGACGATCCTTTGTCGGATGCCGAGATCCAGGCCTACCGCCTGGAGATCAATGAACTGGACCGTACCATCATCGAGGCTGCGGCCCGTCGTTCCGAGGTCTCGCAGATCATCGGCAAGACCCGCAAGGCCTCGGGCGGAACCAAGCTCGTCTACTCCCGTGAGACCGCGATCCTCAACGAGTACCGCGACGCCCTGGGCCCGGAGGGCGTCGCCATCGCCAACGCCCTGCTGCAGCTCGGCCGCGGCCGCCTCGGGCAGTAACCAGGAGAGAAGGATCAGGCCAGGCGGAAACCTGCGCCGACACCGCCGGCGGCGTCCATCTCAGCACCGACGCTGTCCCAGGAGGTGCTCAGCGCCGGGGAATGCAGCGGCCCCTGCAGGGGGTGCTGGCAGGTCGGGAGTGCGGACAGGCCGCCGCTGAGCACACCGAGCAGACGTCCACCGGCATAGACCGGGGCACCGGAGTCACCGTGGGAGGCACAGACATGGGTGGCGAACTGCGCCCCGGAGGTGGCGAACACCGGACCACAGCTGGTCCCGGTGGTGATTCCGGTCTTGCACACCTCACCGAAGTCCGCGGGCGCCGCGCCACCCAGCTGGTTGATCGAGACGCCGTTGTAGCTGTTGGTCACCTGGGCGTTCTCGTTGAGCAGGATGATCCCGTTGTCCACGGCACCAGCGCGCTCGAAGGTGCCGATCACGGTGCCCTCCGGGTCGTCGGCCGAACTGACCTCGTCCCCGGGCGAACCACAGTGGCCGGCGGTGACTGCCACAGCGTTACCGGCGGCGTCGTAGCCGGCGACGGCGGTGGTGCACACCGACGGGCCGACGACCAGCGGGGTGGACGGCCCGACGAGGACCTCGGGACGAGCCTCCTCAGCTGCCGCCGGGACGCCCGGGGAGGTGAAGTAGTGGCCCTCGATACGGTGCGGGCCGGGCTCACCGGTGGTGTTGAGGACGGTGTCCACGGCGGTGTCCACGGCGTGGTTGACAGCGTTCTGGACCCCGTCCGGGCTGAAGGACGGAACGTCCGGGGCGGCGGTCGCCGCAGGGGCGGAGACACCGGCGATCACTGCGGCGGAGAGGGCGACGAGAGCGACACAGAGGCGAGGGCGGATCATGGTCCCCAGCCTAATCGCCGTCCGGCCACGTTATGTCAGTAGAACATTCGCTAACTCCGAGATCACCCCCGAAAGGGCCGTCGCCGTGTGGTGACTGACAACCACCATGCCTGATTGTGACCATTTACCTGTCGCATAGCCACAGAATGTTCATATAACCGTTGACCTTCCACACGTTCCCACAGACAATGGGGGGTATGTACGCGCCACAGCGTCAGGACGCCATCGCCGATGACATCGTCGCCCACGGGGGCATGTCAGTCACTGAACTGGCCACCCGCCACGGGGTCTCCGCGGAGACGATCCGTCGCGACCTGGACGTCCTGGTACGCCAGCAACGTCTGAGCCGGGTCCACGGCGGCGCAGTGCCGCTGCGTCCCCACAGCCGGGAAGAGAACCCGGTCGCCGTGCGCTCCGGCACCGGCCTGGAGGCCAAGGCCCGCATCGCCCGCACCGCCGCCGACCAACTGCCCGCCACCGGCGGCTCGGTGATCGTCGACTCCGGGACCACCACCGCCGCCCTGGCCGGCGCACTCCTGGAACGACCCGACCTCACCGTCGTCACCAACTCCGTCCTGTTGGGCCACCAGCTCTCCGCCCACCCGCCCGACGGCGGCGGCCCGGCCCTGCGGATGCTCGGCGGACGGGTCCGCTCGATCACCCAGTCAGTGGTCGGGTCCGATGCCGTCGGTGTTCTCAGGACGCTACGGGCGGACGTCGCCTTCCTCGGCACCAACGGCATCAGCAGCGACTTCGGATTCTCCACCCCCGATCCCGCGGAGGCACAGACCAAGGCAGCCATGGTCCGGGCGGCGCGGACCCGGGTCGTCCTGGCCGATGCCTCGAAACTCGGCGAGGAACTGCTGTGTTCCTTCGCCACCGCCGAGGACGTCGACCTCCTCATCACCGACGCCCCCGTTCTCTCCACCCCGGTCCTCCACGATCTCCGACACCAAGGAATGGACGTGATCCAGGCGTGATCATCACCGTCACCCCCAACCCCAGCATCGACAGATCCCAGTCGCTGTCCGGCCCACTCGAGATCGGCGGCGTCAACCGCGTCGCCTCCGGTGTCGACCAGGCCGGCGGCAAAGGGATCAACGTCGCAACCGTCATCCACCACGCCGGCCACGATGTACTGGCCCTCGCCCCGGCTGACCCCACCAGCGACTTCGCCGACCTGGTCCGTACCGCAGACCTGCCTGCCCGGTTCATCGGCGGTAACAGCAGCACCGGCACCGACGTTCGGGTCAACCTCACCCTCACCGACGCCGACGGTGTCACCACCAAGATCAACTCCCCCGGTGACACCGAAGCAACCGGGGAGACCCTGGCCGATGCCGTGGCCCACACACTCACCGACGTCACCGCCCAGCACCTCGACGGACCACACTGGCTGGTCCTGGCGGGATCCCTGCCGCCGGGCTACCCCGACAACTGGTACGCCACGATGACCGCGACGGCCCACGAGATGGGCTTCCGGGTCGCCGTGGACACCTCGGACGCCGCCCTGACCGCCCTGGTCGACCTCGCCGACCGTAACCCGGCCGCCGCACCCGACCTGGTGAAGCCCAACTCCCACGAGCTGGCACAGATCACCGGCGGTGACGGGGACGCCATGGAGGCCGCTGCAGCGTCCGGCGACCTCGATGCGGTGGTCACCGCAGCGTCCACCCTGCTGGACCGTGGCTTCGGAGCTGCACTGGTCAGCCTCGGCGCCGCCGGAGCGTTGCTGGTCAGCCGGGACGATTCCACCGTGGCAGACCCCTCGGCCTGGTTCTGCCCCAGCCCCTCGGTAACCGCCGTGTCCACCGTCGGAGCCGGCGACTCGACCCTGGCCGGGTACGTCGTCGGGGCCGTCCGCGGCCTCCCCGCCCCCGACCGGCTCTCCCTCGCGGTGGCGCACGGAACCACCGCAGTGACTCTCCCGGGCACCACACTGCCCACCCCTCATGATCTCCCCGACACCCTCCCCGAACCAAGGAGTGCATGACCATGACTAACCCAGAGTCCACAGATCCAGCCACCAGGCCGGTGATCACCGCCGATCTGGTCTCGCTGGATGCCGACCTGCCGGCCGAGAAGGAGGCCGTGCTCACCGCACTGGCTGACCTTCAGGTGTCGGCAGGACGCGCCGAGGACACCAGCCAGCTGCTGGCCGACATCCATGCCCGCGAGGAGCAGGCCGCCACCGCACTGCCCGGTGGCATCGCCATCCCCCACTGCCGCACCACCGCCGTGACGGAGCCCTCGCTCGGCTTCGCCCGGCTGAAAACGCCCACCGACTTCGGTGCTGACGACGGTGCGGACACCGACCTGGTCTTCATGATCCTCGCCCCCGAAGGTGGCGGCAGTGCCCACATGAAGGTGCTGAGCACCCTGGCACGCGCCCTGGTGAAGAAGGACTTCGTGGCCGCCCTGCGTTCGGCGCAGAGCGAGGACGAGATCGTCACCCTGGTGACCGAGGTGCTGGAGAAGAAAAAGAAGAAGGCCGCGGCAACGGCCGCCGCGACCGCTGAGCCCGCTGCTGAGCCTGAGGCAGCCGCGCCCACCGCGCCCGCCGCGGCGCGTCCGGTGAAGCTGGTCGGCATCACGTCCTGCCCCACCGGCATCGCCCACACCTACATGGCCGCCGACGCCCTCACCGGCGCCGCGGACACCCGTGACGACGTCGAGATCATCATCGAGACCCAGGGCTCCTCCGGCGGCGACAAGCTAACCCAGGCCCGGATCGACGAGGCCGACGCCGTCATCTTCGCCCACGGTGTCGGCGTGCGCGAAATCGCCCGGTTCGCCGGCAAGCCCGTCGTCGACGTGCCCGTCAAGAAGGGCATCTCCGAGCCGGACGCCCTGATCGACCGGGCCATCTCCGCCTCCAAGTCCGACAACCCGCCGCGGGTCTCCGCCACCGGCGACGGTGGTTCCGGGGACGGTGGCAGCGGATCCGGGGACGACTCCGAGAACGCCGGCTGGGGACGTCGCATCCAGCAGGCCGTGATGACCGGTGTGTCCTACATGGTGCCCTTCGTCGCCGCCGGTGGTCTGCTCATGGCCCTCGGCTTCCTGGTCGGCGGCTACAACGTGGCCAACGTCTGGGACACCGTCGTCATCGACTACTCCCTCTGGAACACGCCGGACGCCCTGCCCTACGACATCGGTGCCGGTGAGGAGTTCACCGACCGCTCCGGCATGCTGCTCTACCTCGGTGCGGTCCTCTTCGGCGGTGGTAACACCGCCATGGGCTTCCTGGTCGCCGCGCTCTCCGGCTACACCGCCTACGCCCTGGCCGACCGGCCCGGCATCGTCCCCGGCTTCGTCGGTGGCGCCATCTCCGTGCTGGTCGGCGCCGGCTTCATCGGTGGCCTGATCACCGGTATCATCGCCGGTCTCGTCGCCATGTGGATCCAGACCTGGAAGGTGCCGCGCTGGCTGGGCTCCATGATGCCGGTCGTGATCATCCCGCTGTTGGCCACCCTGGTCACCGCCGCCTCGATGTTCCTGGTGCTGGGTCGTCCGCTCGCCGCCCTCATGGACGGCCTGCAGAACTGGCTGGCCGACATGTCCGGCTCCTCGGCGATCGTGCTCGGCATGATAATTGGCCTGATGATGTGCTTCGACCTGGGTGGACCGGTCAACAAGTCCGCCTACCTCTTCGCCACCGCCGGACTGTCCACCAGCGATCCGGCAGCCTTCCAGGTCATGGCCGCGGTCATGGCCGCCGGCATGGTCCCGCCGCTGGCCCTGGCCCTGGCCACCGCGGTGCGTCCGAAGATGTGGAGCAAGGAGGAGCGCGAGAACGGCAAGTCCTGCTGGCTGCTGGGTGCCTCCTTCATCTCCGAGGGCGCGATCCCCTTCGCCGCCGCCGACCCGCTGCGCATCATCCCGTCGATGATGCTCGGTAGTGCGGTCACCGGTGCGGTCTCGATGGCCCTCGAGGTCGGAAGCCGTGCACCCCACGGTGGTGTCTGGGTCGCCCCGCTGATGGAGAACAACACCTGGTGGGGCTTCCTCGTCGCCGTCATCGCCGGCATGGTGGTCTCCGCGATCACCGTGATCATCGTCAAGCAGGTCACCGGCAAGGGCGACAAGGACGGTGCCGGTGCAGACGGTGCCGCGGACGCGGACGTGTCGGACGCTGCGACGATCGCCGCCTGACGTCCGCTCCCCCCTACTCTCCTCTCACTCCCGCTCCCGGGTGGTCCAGACCCCCTCAGACCACCCGAGGGCGGGAGTGACGTTTCACCACCCGCCGAAGAAGAGCATCACCATGATGCCGATGACGACGATCACCAGGGCGGCGGCAATGGCGATCAGGCCCTTCGACTCCGCGAAGATGCCCGCGGGCTCCTCATCCGATTCCGCACCCGACTCCGTCAATGGGAGACCGTCGTCGGGGAGCTCCATGGACGCCAGCCGTTCCACATCCTCCCGGGAGACGGTGACCGTCGCGTCCCCCAGCTGCCTGTCGTACATGTCGCGTCGCACCGGATTCCCCAGCACCTGCCGGGCGACATCCAGCTGGGCGCGTCGGGCCCCGTCCGGCAGCCCCCAGTTCCGTCCCGCGAGATCGGCGAGGAGTTCCTCGCAGCTGTGGGACGGGTCCAGGTCCTGCGACGTGTAGAGGTTGTAGCCAGCCATACGCTCCCTCGTCAGGCAGGCTGGCCGTTGACGGTCAGGGCCCCGTCTGCACCCACCGACACCTCGGCGGCGAAGGCTGCGGCCAGGTTGATCCGCTGCCAGTTGCCGGCGTCCCGTCCGCGGGCGGTCTGGTCGTCCAGCGGGTAGCCGGACGGCAGGGCGGTCGCGGCGAGGACCCGGGCACGCTGGTCCCAGGACAGCTCCGGGAATGCGGTGCTCAGCAGCGCCGGGGCAGCCTGCGGGACGGTCAGCCGCGCGTCCGTGTCACCGACCGGGTCGAAACCGTGCGTCATCCGCTCGGTGTACTCCGCCACGGCGGCCTCCGTGGACCGGTAGGCGGAGTCCTCGGCGACGGTCTCAGCCAGGGGCTTGCCGGTCCGCCACTCGAGCTCCTTGCGGATCTCCTCACCGGCCTGCTTCAGCACGCCGCGCATCTGCGGGTCGTTCCACCGGTCGCCGGCGGCGGCCTGACCGGTCATCCGGCCACCAATGACGTCCAGCGGGTAGTGCACGCCCATCACCATGCGGTTGTAGCCGGCTTCGGCGCCGCGGGCCAGCAGCTGCGGTGCCAGCTCCGGCAGCAGCACGGCGAGCAGCGTGGTCGTCCAGGACGCCTGGTTGGTGTGGCCGGACGGGAATGCCTTGGTGCCGCCGAGTTCGTAGAGGTCGTCGTCCCCACCGTCGGTGTGCTTGGTGATCCGGTCAGGGGCGACCTCGAACGGTCGGGCGTAGCCGAAGATCTCCTTCTCCACCAGGGTCGAGCTGGCAAGGCCACCGGCGCGGGACAGGTAGCCCGAGTCGAGCAGCATACGGGTCTTCGGCAGGCGGTTCTCCGCCAGGGCGGTGCGCAGGTGGCCACCGAGGTTCTCACCGAAGGCGTCCGACAGGGCGGTGAGCAGGTCGGCGTCGTCGGCGGCTGCATCGACCTGGGCGCGGGCGATCGTGGTGGCGTCGGCGTTGTTGTTGACGTCCACCACGATGTCGAGGCTCTCGGCCATCACGTCGGGGTGGTTCTCGCGGAGGTCGTTGAACCCGGCGACGACGTCGTAGTAGACGCCGCCGGTGTAGGAACTGATATCGGAGATGTACCAGCCATACTCCTCGACCCCGAACGGGCGCGGCACCGGGGCCCCCTCGTGCTGAACCGGGGTCTTGGTCGCGGGAAGGTACTCCCCCACCACCGCCGGGGGCTCTATCTGCGCCTGTGCCGGGGCAGCCACGAGGCCTAGACCAGTGCCGGGACCAGGGCGAGGGTCAGGACTCGGGTGGTCTGGGACGCAGACGTCGGGGCGGCGGGGATGCCTCGGCGGGGACGGTCGTTCATGGGTACGGATTCTCCTCGTCAGTGCGTATGGGGTCGCTGGGGACAGAAGTGGAATGCTATCCCCCTCCGGTGGACGGTACGTGAACACCGGGCGACATGATGGAGAAATCCCATTATCCCGACGAAAGCACCCGGGATCGAACCGACAGGCCCCTCCGCGACGCAGACCCTACTGCCTACCCGGGGCCTCAGTGAGGCGTTTCGGGGCGCGGGCCTCCCACGCGTCGGTCACGAGCTCGGCAAGTTCGTCGGCCTCGACGCGTTCCAGCCGGACAAGGACGCTGGCATGGCCCGCATAGTGCGCGGTCGTAAAGAACTTGCCTCTCCGGTCGCGAGCAGCAGTTCGCGTTCCGAGGGGTCCTTACACCAGCACACCAGGTTCCTCGTGGAACCATAGGAATGTCTTTCCCGCAACGTAGAACGCGGGCATGCCATATGAGGTGCGCTCGGTCACCTCGGGCAATGATCCCGCGAGACGGCGGACATCATCCTCTGTGCTCACAATTCAGCCCTCCCGTTCACACCGTACGAGTCGGTCAGATCAACAACCACCGTAGTTGACCCAGATTTTCGGGACGATGCGCCGGGTAGTGCCCGGCCAGGGTGTGCACGCACGACGAAGGCCCCCGGATTTCTCCGGGGGCCTTGTCCTTTGTAGCGGGGGCAGGATTCGAACCTACGACCTCTGGGTTATGAGCCCAGCGAGCTACCGAGCTGCTCCACCCCGCGACGGGTTGCCAACCAGCAGGACATTGTGTGCCCCGCCCTCGTTGGCGACTCCATTACTGTAACGCACCGGAGCGGCGATGTGAAATCGCCTGCTCCGACACAGTTTCCGGGTGTTTCCACCCGGGTTTCTACTGGGCGTCGGCCACGGCCTTGTCCAGCTCGTCCAGTGCGCGACCGAACTCCTCGAAGGTGCCGTTCTCGCGGGCGTCGTTGACCTTCTCCATCGCGTCGCGGATGGCCGCCATCTGGTCGTCGCTCGGCTCGGAGCCGCTGTCACCACCGGTAGAGGTGGACGCATCCTCGTCGTCATCGGAGCTGGAGCTGGAGCTCGAGCTCGAGCTCGAATCCGAGTCGCTGTCCGAGTCACCCTCGGCGGCGGCGGCGTTCTCGTCGGCGGCCTCGCCACCGGACTCGGAGATGTCCGTCACCGCGTCCGGATCGATGCCGACCTGTTCCAGTGCCTCACCGACGGTCGGGGCGTAACCGACCTGACCGTTGTAGCTGACCAGCACGCGCAGCAGCTTCGGGAAGGCGGATTCCTGGTCGGCGCGCTGCGAGTACACCGGCTCGACGTAGAGGATCTGACCGTCGCCGACCGGCAGGGTCAGCAGGTTTCCGTTGGTCAGGTCGTTGGTGCCCTGCAGCAGCGTGCGCTCACGGGCGATCTCGTCGGAGGACATCATGGTGTCCTGCGCCTGCTTCGGACCCTGGGTCTGGGTGTTCGTCGGCAGCTGGCGGACGTAGATACGGCCGTAGGTCTCCGGGTCGGAGCTGACGGACATGTGTGCCGACAGGAACTCACGACGCAGACCACGGAACGGGGTGATCAGCTGGAAGCTCGGCTGGTTCGTCTCCGGGTCGGTGGCGACCACGTGGTACGGCGGCTGGGCCAGCTCCTGCTGACCCTCCGGTGCGGTCGGGTCGCTGGGCACGGACCAGAAGGCGTCGTTGGTGAAGAACACGCCCGGGTCGTCCACGTGGTACTTCGCGATCAGCTCACGCTGGACCTTGAACAGGTCCTCCGGGTAACGCAGGTGGCTCATCAGCTCGTCGCTGATCTCCTCCTTCGGCTGGACGACGTCCGGGAAGACGCCCTCCCAGGCCTTGAGCACCGGGTCTTCCTCGTCGAACTCGTAGAGGTCCACGGAGCCGTCGTAGGCGTCGACGACGGCTTTGACGGAGTTGCGGATGTAGCTGACCTCGTTGGTCACCGCACGCTGCACCGAGGCGGGATCGTCGGTGGTGGTGTCGGCGGTGGCCGAGTCCAGCTGGGTGCGCTCGGCGTACGGCAGGTCCTCCAGGGTGGTGTAGCCGTCGACGATCCACTTGATCTTGCCGTCGATGACCACCGGGTAGGTCTTGGAGTCGGTGGTCAGCCACGGGGCGACCTTGTGGACACGCTCACGCGGGTCACGGTCGTAGAGGATCTTCGAGTCCGGGCCGATGACATCCGACAGCAGGATGTTCATCTCCTGGTACTTCGCGGCGTACATCGCACGGCTGAAGATGTTGGACACCCCCACACCACCGGAGCCGGTGTAGGTGTAGCTGGAGTTGTCGGTGTCGTACTCACGGTCACTGCCGGAGCCGTCATCGCCGACGATGGCGTAGTCGGCGTTCTCCTCCTGGGAGCCGGAGATCACCGGGCCGAAGTAGATACGCGGCTGCTCCATGTCGACGTCGAGCTCGCCACCGAGCGCATCTTCCTCGAGGTTCTGCAGGTCGGCGACGGTGTAGATCGGGTAGCCACCACGTGCGGAGGCGGCGTCCTGTGCAACCTCATCGACTCTGTTGGCCGGGGCGGCGATGAAACCGTTGCCGTGTGTGTAGACGGTGTGCTTGTTGATCCAGTCCGTCTGGTTGCCCGACAGGGCGTTCGGGTCGATCTCACGGGCGGCGACGACGAAGTCGCGCATCTCGCCGTCCACCTCGTAGCGGTCCACCGACAGGTCGTCGGGGAAGCCGTAGAAGTTACGCAGCTGCTGCTGCTGGGTGAACGTCGGGGAGAGCACCTCCGGGTCGAGCAGGCGGATGTTCGACAGGGTGGCGTCGTCGTCGGCGATAGAGCGACGCTCGCTGGCGTCACCGGATGCCTGTCCGCCCCAACCGCGTTCGTAGATGACCTGGCCGTCCTCGTTCTCGTAGTCCTCACGCGAGGATTCGGTACGGGTCTCGATGCCGTAGGCCTGGCGGGTGGACTCGATGTTGCGGGCGATGTACTCCCGCTCCTTCTCCGCACGGTTCGGGTTGACGGAGAACTGCTCCATGATGGCCGGCCAGCCGACACCGATCGCCAGGTTGGCGACCACCATCAGGGCGACGGCCAGGGCCGGAACCCTCAGATCCTTCAGGACGATGGAGCTGAAGAACATCGCGGCGACGAAGATCGCCACGATCAGCAGCAGGATCTTGGCCGGCAGCAGGGCGTTGATGTCGGTGTAGGAACCACCGGTGAAGGTCTCGTGCTGCTTGTTCAGCAGGCCGTAGCGCTGGAACCAGTAGTCCGCGGCCTTCAGCAGCATCCAGACGCCGGCGATGATGGTCAGCTGCTTGCGTGCCGGGGCACCGATGCTGGCCTTCTCACCGATCCGCGGGTTACCGGTGCTGATGGTGCCGAGCAGGTAGTGGCCCAGCAGGTTCACCAGGAAGGCGACGATCAACAGGATCGACAGGGTGGAGAGCACGAACTGCAGCATCGGCAGGGTGAAGGCGTAGAAGCCCAGGTCCTTCTGGAACTGCGGGTCGGTGACGCCGAAGTCCCCGCCGGAGAAGAACATCCGGACGATACGCCAGTTGCCCTGGGCGATCATGCCCGCGGCGAGTGCGGCGACCAGCGGGACGATGATGAGGAAGGGACGCAGTGCCTTGCGGATTTCCTCGCGGTTCTGCGACAGCGGGGATCCGCCGGACTCCATGCCCAGGTCGGAGAGGTCGGTGATGTCCGCGAGGTCGTCCTCACCGGTGGGCTTCGCCGAACGGTAGGCCGCGAAGCAGGCGCCCCACACGATCAGCCCGGCGAGCAGACCGAAGATGATGAAGAGCACCACCCTGGTGGCGAGGACGCCGAGGAAGATGGCCTGGTAGTCGATCGACCGGAACCACTGGAGTTCCGTGTAGTTCGACACGATTACCGGGACGAGGAAGAACAACAGAGCGACGACCACGGCGACGACGCCGAGGATCTTCGATCTGCGTCCGGGTGTGGGGATTTCCGGGATGCTCAAGGGTTCGGTTCTCTCCTGCTGTCGGTCAGGGTGCGGCCAGGGGTGCCCGGCGGCACGATTCTCACCGTCTAGACTACTGATCGCATCCGTCCGCCGTCATAGTGAGGTCCGCAGAAGATGAACGCCAGTAACTTCCAGTCCGACATCCGCCCGCTCAATGCCGCCCTGCGCGAGGCCGTCGACTTCGTCCACGCCGAGGGGTGGGACCGTCCCGCGACCCTGTTTGCGCTGGTCCCAGCGGAATTGGTGCAGGACGTCCTGGCCGCCGGCGATACCGGCGACGACTCGTCGGACGGTGACGGGACCGGGGCTGCCCCGTTGGCCCTGGTGGTGCAGGACGACCTGCCGGACCACCTGCGTCCCGGTTCCGACGAACTCGGCGACTACATCTCCACGGTGCGCTGGCCCGAGGTCGTCGTCGGCGCAGTGCTCGCCCAGGAGATCGTCTTCCGCAACTCCGCCGGTGGTGCAGACGGTACTGACGGCGCCGCCGGTGCCGCTGAGCCCCGCCAGGCGCGACTGTTCACCGGCGTGATCGACGGCGGGCCGGACCGCACCCTGCTGCAGCTGCGTCCCACCGAGGAGGAGCTTGACTCCGACCCCTTCGCCGAGGACAAGGTCGAGCTGCTCGGCGGGATGGAGGACGCTGAACTGGCCCCGGGGGTCACGGCAATGCTGCGCTACACCTTCGAAGACTGACCCCCCCCCCCCCGAGGACTGATCCCCGAGGACTGATCCCCGGGGACTGATCGCCGAGAACTAACCGCAGGTCGGCGCGTCCTCCCCATTGCTGTACGCCTCCAGGGCATCCACCGCACCCTCCAGGGAATCGACCTTCAACAGGTCGATGTCGCCGTCGTAGCTACGGCTGGTGGCCTCGGCACAGTTACCGTCGGGCACGAGGAAGACCTCGGCCCCGGCACCCTGGGCGGCGGCGATCTTGTGGCTGATGCCGCCGATCGACCCGACCGAGCCACTTGCGGAGATCGTGCCGGTGCCGGCGACGAACTTCCCGCCGGTCAGCTCGCCGGGCAAGAGCTTGTCCACCACCGCCAGGGAGAACATCAACCCGGCGCTGGGCCCGCCGATGTCCTTCAGGTTGTAGCGCACCTTCAGGTCGCCTGCCGGCTGGGCGACCATGGTGACGCCCAGGTAGGCGCCCTCGCTGGCCCCGGCGTCCTCGGCCGTGCCGGACGTCCCCTGCAACTCCTCCGGAACCTCCCCCAGGGTGACCTTCTCGGTCAGCTCCTCACTTCCCCGGTTCACGGTCAACTCCACCTCGTCGCCGGGAGAATACCCGGCGATGGTCTTCGTGACATCCGCCGGGACGGTGACCTCGGTGTCGTCGACGGCGGTGATGACGTCGTTCTCCCGCAGGATCCCGTCCGCCGGGGCCCCCTCGGACAGCTCGTAGACCGTGGTCTCCAACGGGCGGCCCAGGTGGGCCATCGCCGCGACCGTGGCATTGGACTCCGAGGCGGCGAAGGCCTGGGCGTTCCGCAGTGCGACCTCCTCCGGGGTGGAGTCCGAGGGGATGACCTGCTCCACCGGCACCAGGGTGTCGTCGGTGGCCAGCCAGCGGCGCATCGCCTCGGCCAGACTGAGTTTGGTGCGGACAGCCACCGTGGTCATGTTCAACTGCCCGGAAGTCTCCTCCAGGTCGGCCTGGGTCCCGGTGATGTCGACGACCGGGGTGCCGTTGACCTCACCCAGCGTGTCATAGGTCGGCCCCTCACCCTCCGCGGCATAGGGCACGCTCAGGTCAATGTCGGTACCCGGGACCGACGGCACCGCCAGTAGTGCAGCCAGGGCGATCACCGGGACCATGCCCACAGCGACGGTCTGTATCCGACGTCGCCCGGCAGTCGTCCGGGCGCGCCCGGACGCGGTGTCCTGTGACTCGTCTGCCGACCCAGACGAGGATCCTGACGAAGACTTCGGGGAGGTGCTGCGGAAACTCACCCCGCATACTCTACAGCCTGCACCCCGATACCCCGGGATACCTGTTCGCTGTGAGCGCACGGAACACGCTGGGGAGGCGGAGGTAACGCAGGTACGCTCGGGGCATGAGCAATTTCGGATTCGGTGTCAACGGTCCCGACGACGAGTCAGACGACGAGCGTCGCCGGCGGGACGACGAAAACGGGAACTCCGGAAACAACGACCCCTTCGGCTTCGGAGCCAACCCGTTCGGCTTCCTCTTCGGCGCGCCCGGTGCCGGAGGCCCCGGCGGCGCAGGTGGAGCTGGCGGTACGGGCGGCGCAGGTGGAGCCGGCGGTCAGGGCCCGGGACTCGGCGACATCCTCGGCCAGTTCGGCAACATGCTCGCCGGATTCGGGCGGGACATGAACTCGCCGGACGCCCAGGGCCCAGTGAACTACGCCATGGCTGAGCGCATCGCCCGCCAGCAGCTCACCGGTGCCGCCGCCAGAAAGCAGCCCGCGGCGAAGGACAGCCAGGCTGTCGCCGAGTCCGTCCGGCTGGTCGAACTGTGGCTGGATGAAGTCACCGTCCTGCCCGCTGGGGCGACCGGATCGGTGGCTTTCACCGGCTCCCAGTGGCTTGATGAGACTCTGCCGCGGTGGAAGCGCGTCATCAACCCGCTCGCCGAGAAGCTCGGTGCGGCGACGATGGACGGCCTGCCCGAGGAGATCCGTTCCCAGCTGGGGCCGATGTCCGGCATTTTCAGCCAGATCAACGGCATGAACTTCGGTATGCAGCTGGGCCGCACCCTCGGCCAGCTCGCCGGCACGGTCGCCATGTCCACCCAGTGGGGGATCCCCCTGGCCGATGGGTCCGTGGCGGCGGTGAACACCTCCCAGCTCGATGAGCTGTCGAAGAAACTGGGGGCGGAGCGCCGGGAGACGCTGATCTACCTCGCCGCCCGCGAGGCCGCACACCTGCGACTGTTCCAGCACGTCCCGTGGCTCGTCGAACGGGTCATCCTCGACGTCGAGGAGTTCGCCACCGGCCTGAGCCTGGACAACTCCGCGATGGAGGAGGCCAGCCAGAACTTCAACCCGGAGATGCTGGGCGACCCGGAGAAGATGCAGGAGATGATGTCCCAGCTGCAGGACTCCGACCTGTCTCCGACCGTCGTCTCCTCGACCGACCACGCACGCATCCGTCTGGAGACCAGCCTGTCGCTGATCGAGGGCTGGGTCGACCTGGTCGTCGGCGAGGCACTGGGCGACCGGCTGCCCGTCGCCGCCAGCATCGGTGCCGCCTGGTCGATGTACCGCGACAAGGACCAGCCGGGGATGGATGCCCTGGTCAAGGCCGTGGGCATCAGCCTGTCCGCACCGAAGGCCTCGGAGGCCGCCGAGTTGTGGCGTCGACTGACCGTGGCGGTCGGCATCGAGCGTCGTGACGAGGTGTGGAACCACCCCGACTTCCTCCCGGTGGACGCCGACCTGGATGCCCCGGCCGAGTTCATCGACTCGGTGCTGGCCTCGATGGAGGACTCCGCCAGCTTCGACCCGATCAGCGAGATCGAGAAGCTGGAGCGCGAACTCAACAAGGGCTTCGATGGACCCGGTGAGGGCGCCTCGACCGAGGACGACAGCGATGCCGAGGATTCCGACGACGCCGACAGCAGCGGCGACGACTCGGACACCAACGGCGACAGCGGTGACAACGGCGACGACGGAGCGTCCAACTCCGACAAGTAGCCGGCAGCGGCGGCAACTGGACAATCCATCACACCTCCGCCGCCGCGAACTCTCGACCCGCAGGTCTATGACCTGCGGGTCTTAGCATATGGGAATCACCCGAGGTGTGATGGATTCCGGATCCACGGCACGGAAGCGGTTCAGTCGACCTCGGTCGGGTCGATGCCCGGCTCGCCGCCCGGGCCGGAACCTGTACCGGCCCCGTCCCCCGAAGCATCACCGTCCCCGCCGCCGATCCCCCAGCGTCCGTACGCCTCCAGGTAGCCGGACGCCCGGTCCACCCGCGGCGCCCGGTCCGCCCACTCATGGAATTCCGCACCGTGATCGGGGATCCAGGTGTGCACCAACTCGTGGATGATCACAGAGTCGAGCACATAGCCGGGGACCTCCTTGAGCCGGTCGGAGATCCGTATCCGACCGGTCGCCACCGAACAGCTCGCCCACCGTCGCGTCATATTCGACACCCACCGCACACTCTGGAACTCCGCCCGCCCCTCCAGGTACTTGTCGTTGAGTTCCGCAGCACGCAGCAGCAGGTCATCGTCCGACTCCTGCCCGGCGGCCACGTTGTTCTTCCGTCTGACCCGGTCGACCAGGTCGCTGGTGGAGCGCCGCAAGGTCTTGGCGTCCATCGACATCGGTGCCAGGACAACCACCCTGCCGCGCTCCATGCGTCCGGCGATGGTGCGCTCGCGGCGGGCGGAGAGACGAATCTCGACATCGGGGGCGAAATCATCCACGACTTCGAGCTGCGCCCGGGTCGGGGTCGTCCGCCGTCCTGCCATGATTCACCTTCCCGTCGGTTTCTCTCCGCTACACTGTCAAGGGACCGTGCCCGTCGGGGCACCGGGCACAGGGGCCAGTCAAGGGGGATTTTACATGAACGGGACGAGTCCCGGGGCCATCATGGACACCTGCATCGGCGCTGGCAGTGTCGCCGGCATCGACGCCGACACCCGGGTTACGCTGCGCGAAGCCACCGCCCTGATCCTCCGCCCGCCGGACCATCTCCAGTTCGGCACGATCCCCGGCCAGAGCCTGGTCCTCCCGCTGCCCGAACGTGCCTCACCTGCCCAGGTGATGCTGGTGTTCCGCGAGGCCCGACGTCCGGTGACCTGCTCCTTCCTGGTGACCCGCCTGGGCCATTGCGGGATCGCCCCAGCCCACGCGCGTGGCATCCTTGCCGAACTGCAGCGCACCGGGCTGCTGACCGTCCTACCGCAGCCACTGCCGGTCCACGTCACCGGGCCCGGAGCACCGTCAAGCACCCTGGTCCAGGCGCTGATGCGCCGCGGGATCGCCGCAGAACCCATCGTTCCGGGTTCCGCGGCGTTCGGACGCCTCACCCCTGCCGGGCTGGTGGTCCTCGCCGGCCAGCTCTTCCCTCCGCCGGATGTGACCTACCGGTTGATGGAACGCGGGGTGACCCACCTGCCCTGTGCCGTGGTGGACGGTCGGGTGATCGTGGGCCCGGTGGTCAATCCCGGGGTGACACCCTGCCTGAGCTGTGCGGATATCGCCTATCAGGAGTTGGATGCCGACTGGCGGATGGTACGGGCCCAGAGCTGCACCAGCGTGCCGGCCACCAGCGCGGTGTCCAATGAGCTGGCGGCGACCGTGGTCACCGGGGTGGTGCACGAGATGCTGTCGGCCGGACGCCCCTTCCCCACTGAGCTGCCACCGGAGGCGTTGAGTCGTCGGATGTTCGATCCGAGAACACTGAGCCTGGAGTCCTGGACCCCGATGGCCGACCCGGACTGTCCGGCCTGCGCCGGTGCCCGGCAGGCCCGCGGGCTGACTCAGGTGTAGTTGTTCACGATGCCGAGGATGTCGTCGCCGAACTGCTCCACCTTCACCGGACCGATGCCGGGGACCTGCACCAGTTCCTGCTCGGTGGCGGGTTTGCGGTGACACACCCCGCGCAGTGTGGCGTCACTGATCACCACGTAGGCCGGCACCCCGCGGGACTTGGCGGTGGTGTTGCGCCATTCCCGAAGCTCGGTGACCAGGGTCTGGTCGACATCCCCGGCATGGGCCTCGCACACCCCCAGGATGCGGTGTTCCGGGGTGGTCAGGCGGGTGCCGCACATCGCGCAGGCGTCCTTGTCCTTCGGCGCCCCCTGTCTCCCGCGGTGGGACGCTCCGGCGCCCGACGTCGCTTCCGCGGCACGCTGTGCATCGCGCTCAGCCTCCCACGGCACCAGTCCGTCAAGGAAGCGGGTCCGTCGCCTGGTCGCCTTACCGCCGGGCTGGCGCGCCTGTGACCAGGACAGGTGCAGATTCTCCCGGGCTCGGGTCACACCGACGTACAGCAGCCGGCGTTCCTCTTCGATGGCGTCCACGGAATGCGACCCCTTCAGGGCATGACGGATGGGGAGGGTTCCGTCGACGAGCCCGATGAGGAACACAGCGTCCCACTCCAGACCCTTGGCGGCGTGGATGCTGGCCAGGGTGACACCCTGCATCCGCGGCGGATTCTTCGACTCGGACCGTTCACGCAGCAGGACGAGAAGTCCGGCGAGATCCAGTTGCGGGTTCGTGGTGGCCAGTTCGCTGGCCAGGTCAACCAGGGCGCTGAGCGACTGCCACCGTTGCCGTTCCTGGGCGCCGGTGGGTTCCACCGATGTCAGACCGACCGGTTGCAGCGCCGCCTTCACCTGGGCGACGAGGCTGGCGGCCGGGGCCCCGGCATCCACACCGTCACCATCCTCTCCACCGCTTGCGCCACTGCGGGCACGGATCCGGCGCGCCGCCTGACCCAGTGCCTGGATCCCCTGCCGGATCTCCGCACGGTGGAAGAACCCTTCCCCGCCCTTGACCTGGTAGGCGATCCCGGCCTGGTCGAGGGCGTACTCGAAGGCCGCCGACTGGGCGTTGATCCGGTACAGCACCGCGATCTCCGCGGGGGCCACACCCTGCCGGATCAGCTCGGCGATGCACTGGGCGACGTCGGCTGCCTCGGCGGTCTCGTCCGGGTACTCGGTGAACTCCGGGTCCGGCCCGGCAGGACGCTGTCCTTCCAGGGTCAACCGGGTACCCGCGGCACGTCCGGTGGCCCGGCTGATCACGTTGTTCGCCAACTCCACCACCTGCGGGGTCGAGCGGTAGTCCCGGAACAGCCGGACGGTGGTGGCTTCGGGGAACCGGCTGGAGAACCGGAGCAGGTGGTCGGGGGTCGCCCCGTTGAAGGAATAGATGGTCTGGTTGGCGTCGCCGACGACGGTGAGGTCGTCGCGGTCGCCGAGCCAGGCGTCCAGCAGCCGCTGCTGCAGCGGGGTGACGTCCTGGTACTCGTCGACGACGAAGGTGCGGTAGCGCGAGCGGAACTCGTCGGCGACCCCGACATTGGTCTCCAGCAGCCCGGCCATGGACTCCAGCAGGTCATCGAAGTCGAGCAGGGCGCGTTCCGGGGTGACCTTGGCCTTCTCGTAGCCCTCGAAGATCCTCACGAACTGGGCCGGGTCCACCGGGCAGTCCCGACGGTCCGGTCCGATGTGCGAGGGGTAGTCCACCGGGGAAATCAACGAGGCCTTCGCCCACTCGATCTCGCCGAGCAGATCGGAGAGCAGCGTCTTGTCCGGTTCGGTGCCGGTCGCCCGGGTGACACGCGCGACCAGGGGGAACTTGGAGTCCAGCAGTTCCCAGGGGGTGTCGCCGACGACCTTGGGCCAGAAGTAGCGCAACTGCTGCATTGCTGCGGCGTGGAAGGTCTTCGCCTGCACCCGGGCGACACCCATCATGGTGAGCCGTTCGCGCAGTTCGGCGGCGGCACGGTTGGTGAAGGTCACTGCCAGCACGTGGTCGGGGTTGACGAATCCGCCGGAGACCAGATGGGCGATCCGGTGGGTGATCGTACGGGTTTTACCGGTGCCGGCACCGGCGATGATGCTGACCGGCCCCCGCGGTGCCGTCGCTGCCCCGAGCTGCTCAGGATCCAGGGCATCCAGGTTGAGCTGGGTGAGTCGTCCGCTGCCCGGGGTCACTTCGATGCTGTCCCTTCAGAGTTGTTGGCGGTATGGCCGGTGGTGTCGCCGGCGGAGTGGTCGGCAGGGTGATCAGCGGGGTGGTCGGAGCCCCCGCGGATGTAGAGCAACCGGTCACCGGGCTCCACCGTCTCCGCCTCCACCGAGTCCACCCGGTAGAGCTCACCGGAGCGCACCACGCCGAGGACGATGTCTTCGAGGTTGCGGGGGTTGCCACCGACCTCATCCTCCCCGACCAGACGTTCTGCGATGGAGAAGCCCTCGTCCGGACTGATCAGGTCCTCCATCATGCCGGTCACCGACGGGCTGACCGTGGCCAGCCCGAGCATCCGCCCGGCGGTCTCCGAGGACACCACCACCGAGTCCGCACCGGACTGCCGCAGCAGGTGCGCATTGTCCGACTCTCTCACCGAGGCCACGATCGTCGCGCTCGGGGCGATCTCACGGACCGACAGGGTGATCAGCACCGCGGTGTCGTCTTGGTTCGGTGCCACCACGACCGCTTTCGCCCGGGTCACCCCGGCGAGTTTGAGCACCTCCGAGGACGTCGCCGGCCCCTGCACGCTGACCAGTCCCCGCGATGAGGCGTGGGCAAGGGCATCGGCGTCGGTGTCGATGACGACGATCTGGGACGGTGGCAGGCCGTCGGCGAGAAGGGCGGTGGTTGCCGCCCGTCCCTTGGTGCCGAATCCGACCACGACGGTGTGGTTGCGCATGTGTTTTCTCCAACGACGGATCTGCAGGGTCTTGCGTGACTCCTCGGTCAGCACCGACAGGGTGGTGCTGACCAGCAGGATCAGGAAGATGACCCGCATCGGGGTGATGACGAGGACGTTGATCAGCCGGGCCTGCTGGGTGACCGGGGCGATGTCGCCGTAGCCGGTGGTCGACAGGGACACCGCCGAGTAGTAGACGGCGTCGAGGAACGTCGTCACCCCGGTGTAGCCGTCCCGGTCGAGGTAGACCACCAGGGCCGCGACCAGGAGCAGGGTCATCGCGTACAGCACCCGGCGGCTGATCAGCCACCATGGACTGACCGGTGCACTGGCCGGGATGTTGACGATGTTCAGCAGTGCCCGCGGCGGCAGTGCGTCAAGGCCGTCACGCATCGCTCACCCTCCTTCCTCGCGGCCGGTACCGGTAGCGGCGTTTCCGCCGTTGTCGGTATCGGGGCCGGTGTGTGTGCCGACGGACGTCAACATGGTCTCCAGTTCACCGGCCGTGGGCAGATCCCGCGGCTCGTAGGTCTCGTTGAGACCAACATAGTGGAATGCGGCGCGGACCCCGTCCGGGTCCACCCTACGACCCAGTCGCGTACCGATGACCTGCGCCCAGGCCAGGCGGTACACCGCCAGCTGCATCTCCGCAGCCGCGAGTTCCGGTCCGGTGGGCCGCCGCCCGGTCTTCCAGTCCACCACTGTCCACCCGGTGGTCGGGTCGTCGCCGTCGTGGAAGACCGCGTCGATGCGCCCCTCGAAAACCTGTCCGGCCAAGGTTACCGAATAGGATCCCTCGATGCTGGCCGGGGTGCGGTGGGCCCAGGTGCTCTCGAGGAATCGTTGTTTGAGTTGCTCCAGGGCGGGGTCGGTCAGGGTGGCGTCCGCGGCACCGGGCAGATCGTCCTCGTCGAAGAGGGTGACGGTGCCGTAGTGGCGTTCGACCCAGTTGTGGAAGGCGGTGCCGCGCTTGGTGTACGGCCGGGGTTCCAGGGGGACGGGGCGCCGACGTCGCCGGGCGAACTCCTCGGGGTTACGTTGCATCGCCACCGCCTCGGTCGCGGTGAGTCGTGCGCCCACCGGCACGGTGACCTCGGGGACGGATTCGGCGGTGAGCTCGTCGATGAGCAGCCGGGTCTCCTGGGCCCATTGGGCGGCGACGGTACCGGTATCAATCCCAGTCACACCGGCACCAGCAGCGTCAGCAGTATCAGTAACGTCAGCAAATGCCGTGTCCATTCGCCCGCGGACCAGTTCCATGCCGCGTGCAACTCCATCGACGTGGTAGTCGGGATGGGCAGGGTCGGTGAGGGTCGGCCGCGGCCAGACGGCGGTGGGATTCTCCGGGAACTGCCGCTCATAATCCGTGACCAGGTCGTTGCGTGCCGCCGGGTTCTCCGGCACCATCACCGCGTCCTCCCGGTGGTGCGGGCCTTTCTCCAGGCGTGCCAGTTCCTTCTTCGAGTACACCATGCCCAGGTCGGACCAGGTCACGACCGACTCCGGGGACACCGATTCGAGCCGGTCCCGCATCAGGGTCAACGCCACCGAAGGGTCCAGCGGGGTGCGGGCGTCGTTGTTGAACGCCGCTCCGCTGACCAGCAGCACCTCTTCGCTGCGGGTGGCGGCGACGTAAAACAGCCGGTCGTCCTCCTTCGCGGCATGCTGTCCCAGCGCAACGGTGAAGGCCTCCTGCGCCTCGACCACTCCCCGACGGTCGATGACCCCGGACAGGTCGAGCACCGGAGCCCCGGTCATGTCCTCGAGGTCGAGCGGGTCGCGGGCGTCACCGCGCAGGCCTGAGGGCAGCACCTTGCCGGTTGTCGTCCAGGACGTCGTCGTAGGACGCTTGACTGCATCGGAGTAGGTCTTTCGGGTGGCGTGCGGCACCGCGACGATGCCCCATTCCAGTCCCTTGGCTTTATGGACGGTGAGCAGTTGGACGCAGTCGGTCCGGACCTCGGTCTCCCCGGGCTCCAGCCCCTTCTCCCGCTCCGCGGCAGACCGCAGGTAGTCCACCAGTGCCGAAGGGGTTGCCGCACTCAGGTCGGCGAAGGACCGGACGACCTCGGCGAACTTGTCGAGGTGGCTGGCCCCGATGGACCGGCGGGAGTCGCGGTGGTACCGGGTGAGCACCTCGGTACGCACCCCGGTCATCTTCTCGATGTCGGCGACCAGGTCGGTCAGCGGTTTCGACGCGGAGTACCGACGCAGGTAGCGAAGTTCACGTGCCAGTTCGGTCAGCCGCTGCACCCCGGCGGTGGACATGCCGAAGTCGGCCATGCCCCGCAGGTCGGCCAGTGCCTCGGCGAGTCCGACGGGTACCCGGGTGGCCTCGCGGTCGATCTCGGCGAGCCGGCGGCGCACCGTCGCCAGCGGGTCGGAGTCACCCTCGTGTGGGGCGACCACGGCACTGAGCCCGGTCAGTTCCGCATCGTCCTCGTGACTGTCGGCAGCAGTGTCGGCGGTGTCACCACCGGCGATATCGGCAGCTTCGGCACCGGTCGCTCTTCCCCGGCGCGACAGTTGGTCGACCCGTCGGGCCAGGGCCTGCAGGTCGGACGCCCCGATGTTCCAGCGCACCCCGGTGAGCAGCCGGAGCATGGCGATATCGTCGCTGGGGTCGACCACCACCCGCAGGGTGGCGAAGACGTCGGCGACTTCGGGGACGTCCAACAGTCCGGGCCCGGCGGTCATCTCCACCGGCACGTCGCGAGCCACCAGCAGGTCGTGGATCGGTTGCGCCTCGGCATTCTTACGGATCAGCACCGCCGCGGAGAACGGGGTGCTGGTGTCCCGGGCGTGGTAGCGGGCCGCCAGGTCATCGGCGAGCCACTCCAGTTCCTGCTCCCGGGTGTCGAACCAGCCGACCTTGACCTCGCCACTACCGGCGCCGGGGCGTGAGGTCAGCGGTGAGACCAGTGGGGTATCGGTGTCCATCGACCACCGTGACACCGTATTCGCCATGTCCAGGACCCTGGCGGGGTTGCGCCAGGACGTGGTCAGTTCCAGGGTCGGTGCCGTACCGTCCTGCGTGGGGAAGTCACTGGTGAAGTGGGTGAGATTGGCTGCGGTCGCACCACGGAAGCCGTAGATCGACTGCATCGGGTCACCCACCGCCGTCACCGTGAGCTGCGGGTCCTGTCCGTCGCCGAAGAGGTTGCGCAGCAGGATCCGCTGGGCGTGCCCGGTGTCCTGGTATTCGTCGAGCATCACCACCCGGAACCGGCGGCGTTGACTCTGGCCGACCCGGGGGTGGGCGTCGACCAGCTGGGCGGCCTTCGACATCTGCTGGCCGAAGGTCATCAGGTTCCGGTCACTGAGCCGGCGGCGGTAGGCGTGGACCAGCTCCAGGAGTTCACGGCGGTAGGTCAGCGCCCCGGTGAACTTCTCGAGGGCGGCGTCCACGGTCTTGAGGACCTTGCCGTCACGGTCGGGCAGTCCGTCGATCTCGGCGGCGGTCGCCGCACACTCTGCCTCGACCTCGTCGACGGTGACCAGGTGGTTGTCCATCTCGTCGTTGAGGTCCAGCATGTCGTCGATGATGTAGGGCAGCGACCGGTTGGTGCTGAACCCGGTCGGCCAGTCGAGGGTGACGTCCCGGGCGATCATCCAGCGTTCGGTGTCGGAGATGATGCGTCCGGCGGGTTCCATCGGCAGCAACAGCCCGTATTCGCCGACGACGGTGCCGGCGTAGGCGTCGTAGGTGGAGACGGTGGGCACGATATTGCGCAATGCCTCGTGGCGCGGGTCATCGGAGGGCAGGTCGTCCAGGATGCCGGAGTCCGCCAGGGTCTGCAGCCTGGCGCGGATGCGCAGCCCCAGTTCCCGGGCGGCCTTACGGGTGAAGGTCAGACCCAGGATCTGTTCCGGGGTGGCCAGTCCGTTGGCCACCAGCCAGACCACGCGGGCGGCCATCGTCTCGGTCTTGCCGGCACCAGCGCCGGCGACCACGAGGGTCGGGCCGGACGGGGCGCCGATCACCGCGGCCTGTTGTGCCGTGGGGCCGAAGGGCTGCCCCAGGAGGGAGGACAGGTCGGTGGGGCTGATCAGGGATACCATCTAGACCACCTGCTCCCCGGCGCGGCAGGCGGGGCACAGGCAGGCACGCCCGGTGCCCTCACAGTCCCTGGTGGTCGCCCGGTAGATCGGTCCGGCGATCCGGTCGGCGGCCGATACCGCGAACTCCCGGAGTTCCGCCAACTGTTCCTCGGTCAGGGTCGGCTGCTGCAGCACGGTGATCGAGGCAGCGACGCGGCGTGGGTAGACCAGCATGGCCCCGTCCGGCAGCCACGGTGTCGCGGCGGGCGTCCTGTCATCGGCGTTGTCCTGGGCGGCGACGAGCAGCTGGTAGGCCTTCAGCTGCGCACTGTCGGCGGCCTCCTTCTTCGTCTTGGGGGTCTTGCCGGTCTTGAAGTCGATGACCAGGGCATGACCGTCGGGGTCGATCTCCAGCCGGTCGGTCCGTCCGGCGAGCACCACCGGCAGTCCGTCGGGGGTCTCGCCGATGGTGGCCTCCAGTTTCCGTTCGACCTCGACGGTGCGTCCGGATGCGGCGGCGGCGGTGTCGCGCTCACCGATCCAGTCGTCGAGCCGGTCGACCGCCTCGAGGCAGCTGTCCAGCAGTGGCCCGGCGGTCCAGGCGGGTCCGTCCACGAGATGCGGCACGGAGTCGGTGACGATGTCGTGTGCCTCCTCCCGGGTAAATCCGGCGGCGAATCCTTCGGCCACGGCGTGGATCAGCACGCCGACCTTCATCGCCTCGGTTGATGCCCCTCCGGTCAGGCCGATAAGGAAGTTCACTGCGTCGCAGCCGTCGTCGTCCATGCTCTCCAGGGTGGTGGGGCTGATGCGCACGACCGTCCCCGCGGCCAGGCTGGTTGCGGACGCCTCGGCGGTACCCCACCAGTGGTCGGGGTCGGCGCCGTAGACGCCGGCGGCCGCGAGGTGGGCCAGGTTGGACGCCGCGGCGTCGCGTTCATGACCGGGTCGGTGGGGGTCGCACACCGCGTCGCGGAGTTCTGCGACGAGCGGCTCCAGGGCCAGGACCCGGGGTAGCGCGGGGGTCTGGGTGACCGGGACGCGGCGGGGATCATTCTCCTCGGCAGGGTCAGCACCGTCAGCACCGTCAGCAGAGTCAGCAGGGTCACCGGTCATCTCACCCGTGATCTCAGCGAGGAACCGGGAGGGCACACTCATGTCGTCGCCGCTGGCGTCCACCGCGGTGACCAGGGTGCGCCGGGTCGCCCGGGAGATCGCCAGCAGAAACAGCCGGCGTTCCTCCGCCAATGCCGCAGCCGCCCGCGACACCGGGATCTCCGGACTGATCCCCCGGTCCACCCAGTCGACGAGTTCCTGTTGACCGAACAGGCCACCGACGGTGGGACCAGCCGGCCAGCTGTCCTCCTGCACCCCGGCGACGACCACGACCTGCCACTGCCGTCCGGCTGCGGCATGCGCCGGGAGGATCTCCACGGCATCCGGCCGGGTACCGCGACGGTCACGGCCACCGGTGGGCAGTTCCTGGGCCCGGACCTCGTCAAGAAAGGTCTCCAGCGTGGCCGAGGGGGTGCGTTCGACCACGTCACCGGCAAGGTCGAAGAGGCTCATCACCGCGTCGAGGTCACGGTCGGCCTGGGATCCGAGGGTGCCGCCGCGCAAGGCCTGGCGCTGCAGTGAGTTCGACAGGTCCGCCGCCTGCCACACAGCCCACAGCACCTCCTCCACCGGGGAGGTCACCGTCGCATCGCCGAGCGCGCTGCGCCCGGCGTCCAGCACGTGGGTGAGCCGGTCGATGACGGTCTGCTCCCGAGGTCCGAACCGCCTGCTCCAGGCCTCGGCCTGGGCTGGGTCGGCTCGGCCGGTGACCATCAGCGTCACCGCCTCCATCGCCCGCATCCCGGTGCCTGCGAGTACCGGGGCGATCGCCCGCTCGACCCGGCGCAACATCACCGGGTCTGCCCCACCCACGGGGCTCTCCACCAGCCGCTGCATCTCCGCAGGCTCCAGGGGGCGCACCAGTGCGTCCAGGGCCAGCAGCAGCACGTTGACCAACGGCTGCTCGGCGAGCACCACGCTGGTCTGGTCGACGGTGACCGGGACCCCGTGGGACAGCAGCGTGCGCCGCAGTGCCGGGATGGCACCGGTGGACCGGACGATCACCGCGATGTCGTCCCAGGGGACGTTCTCGCTGACGTGGGCACGCCGCACCTCGTCGGTGACGGCGAGATGGTCGGCCGTCGTCGACGGCGAGTGCCGGACCTGCAGAGCTTCGGCACCGGGACCATTCGCAGCGCCTGCAGATTCAGCAGCATCTCCACCCGGGCGCAGTGCCACCCGGGTCGGCGCGGCGGGCAAGCGGGACTCCAGGTCGTTGACGGCCGTGACCAGGGTGTCCGGCAGCCGGTGGGAGACCGACAGCACAACCCGCTGGTCCGGTTCGGCGGCGATCCGGCTGAGGAACTCCTCGTCGGCGCCTCGGAAATGGAAGACACACTGGTCCGGGTCCCCGGCCACGAGGGTCCGGACGCCGGGCCGGATGAACCGGGAGAGGAACGCCCCGGCCGCCGGGTCGAGGTTGTGGGCGTCGTCCACCAGCAGCAGCCGGATCCGGGAGGACTGGTGCTCCAGCACCGCCGGTGCCTGGTCCAGGGCGTCGAGGGTGACGTGCAGCAGCTCGGAGGCATTGAGGTTCTGCGAGCGCGACAGCGCCTGGATCTGGTGGTACTCCCGCAGGAACTCCCCGGCACCGACCCACATGGCCTCGTCATGCTGCCGCCCCAGAGAGCACAGTTCATCCGGCCCGATACCGCGCTCGGCGGCGCGGAGCAGCAGGTCACGCAACTGTCGGGCGAATCCGACCAGGGGCAGCGCCGGACGCATGTCCTCCGGCCAGGCACCCGTGCCGTCCTCGGCGTGGCCGCGCAACAGTGCGCGTATCTGCATGTCGTGCTCGGCGCCGGTCATCAACCGTGGCAGGGCGACGGTGTCGTCCTGCTGTGCCTGGGCGACCGCCCGGAGCATGACGAAGGCCCAGGAGTGCACCGACCGCACCGGGGTGGCGGTGGCCGCGTAGTTCGGTTCAGTGCGCAGCACTGCCATGAGCTGCTCACGCAGTGACGTCGCCGCCTCCTTGGAGGGGGTCACCACCATGATCTCCTCGGCCCTGCCACCAGCCCGCAGGTAGTCGACCATGGTGTCCACCAGCAGAGAGGACTTGCCGGTGCCCGGGCCGCCGAGCACCGCGTAGGGGCGCTCCAGGCTGATCCGCTGATCGCCCCGGACCAGCGCCCCGGCCAGTCCGTCCCAGTGCCGGTGCGGCATCTCGCCGGAGGTCTCGTCGACACCGGCGAGCCGGACGGTGACATCCCCGGCCGATCCGATCCGGCGACGCAGTTCGTCGTCGGCGCGGGCCTGCTCACGGCTACGGTCGGTGGACTGCCCTGCCCCGGGCTCCACCTGTTCCCCTACCATCAGTTCACACCCCGACCCGTGCGGCGACGACGTCGCTGACCCGGGAGATGCCGCTCCACGCGCTCGGCGAGGAGTCCGGCAACACCGCATGCACGAACAGGCGGTACATCACCGCGCGCAGCAGCAGTTGGTCGAAATCGGGAAGGTGGCTCCACCGCTGGATCAACCCGTCCTCGGCATTCGCCCAGGCGATCGCGTCCACCACCAGCAGCGCCACCGACCAGCCGGCCGGTCGCCAGGCCGGCACCAGGTCCACGATCGCCGGGTCGGCGTAGCCGTCGTAGATGGTGCACCCCAGCACGTCACCGTGCACCAGCTGGTCGGCTGCAGCGACCTCGGTGCGCAGCAACATCAGTCCGGTCGCCTTCTCCATCGCCGCAGCGACATCGTCGCGGGGCACCTCGGCAAGGTCCATCACCGGGGCCAGCAACTCAGTGGGGTCATCGGCCCAGGCCGCGGCCTCGGCGACGGCGAACAGGGCGGTCTCGCTGAGTTCGCCGACTCCCCCGCCACCGGCAGACCCGGTGGCCCCGGCGGCGGCGACAACCGCGGACGTGTCGAGGAACGCCGGGCGCCGACGCGCCGCATCCACCTTCGCCAGTGCCTCATTGAACCGCAGTGCACTGGCCGCCGTCTCGTCGAATCTCGGGGCACGGTGCCCGGAGAGGAAGCCACGCGCGGTCCATCCACCCAGGGTGTAACGCCCGTCGGTGGAGCGCAGCGGGCGGGCCACCGACACCCCGGAGGGGCGGACCTGGTCCATCACCTGCGCCGTCCAGGTCGCGCGCGCCCGGTCGTCCGACGGGATCAGCACGGCCTGGTCACACCGCCACCCTTCACCCCACGCCTCACCGAGGGCGACCGGGGCGGCGTGGGAGACCTGGAAACCTGCCCGGATCGCCGTCTGCGGTTCTTCTGCGGAGCGGTCGGTGGAGTGGTTCGTCGTCGTGTCTGACATGGCTCACACTCTAACCCCGACCTCGGACAGCAAACTGCAACAGTGTCTCAGGGCAGTCGAACATGCAGGTCAGTCCCGCACATCCACCGCCTCACCCTCGCTACGTCCGTGCGGGAAGGGCCAGGCGTTCGGCCGGCAGGTGTTGTTCGCCGCCGAGCCGCCGTACTCTGCCCCGGCATCCAGGTCCTCGAGGTCACCGTTGTTCAGGCTCAGGGTCTGCTGCATCATCAGCGGGGCCAACGCCCCGTCCTCCGGACACGGCTGGTGGACGGCGAATCCGATGCCGTGCCCGATCTCGTGGTTGAGGACGTACTGGCGGTAGCCACCGAGGTCACCCTCGAAGCTGCCCGATCCACGGACCCACCGGGCGAGGTTGATGATCACCCGGCCAGCCCCGGCCTCTCCCTCGTCATCGGGCCCCTGGATGAAGCAGCTGGTCTCCCGGTCGATCGTCCCACCGCACAGCTGTACCGTGGTCTCCGGGCTGGCCAGGCGCACCCGCAGGTCCGGGGTGTCCTGGGAGCGCACGCTGATGTGTTCGAAGGCGTAGTCTCCGGTGGACACCCACGACCGTGGGTCGCCGAGGACGGCGTCCACCGTGGCGGAGAAGGCGTCCCCACCACCGAAGGAGGAGCCGTTGACCCCGTCCTCCAGCTCCACGACGTAGGTGTAGGTTTCGTCGCCGAGTCCATCGACGTCGCCGGCGGTGGCACCGGCGGTGCCGACACCGTGGAACGTTCCGTCACCGGAGCTGCTGAACTCGCCGCCGGCAGGTAACTCGCCGACGTCGGTGGCAGGGGCGGTGCCGGGAACCGGCCCGGCGGACTCCGACGAGTCGCCCCCGTCCCCACCGTTCGCAGCTGACCCTGACGCCGACGACGCCGACGACACAGCATCATCGCCACCGGATCCTCCGCCACTGTTCACGGCCAGTTCGATGACCACACCGATGGTCGTCAGCGCCACCAGGACGCCGGACACCCCGATCCACCGGTTCCGACGCTGCCGACGTTCCCGTTCCCGAGCATGGCGCTCGCGGTAGTCCGCCCGGCGCTCCAGCTCCGACGAAGGGAGGGTGAAGCGCTCCCGGCGGACCGGCTCGCGTCCCGGATCAGTCACGTTGCCGTCGCTCAGATGAAGCCCACGGGACGGGACGCCGACGAGCCCACCTCGACATAGGCGACCTGGTCACGGACGATGACGTACACCGAACCCTTGTTGTCCTTGAGGGACAGGGTGTTTTTGGCGTTGTCTCCGGCGAGCAGTTCCTCGACCTGCGCTGCCACCGCTTCCTGCTCTTCGCTACTGGTGATGACCAGATCGCGCGGGTTGTTGACGAAACCGACCTTGATGTCCATGTTGCGGTGTCTTTCCCTCTCACATTGCCTTGGCTGTAACGTGGACCATCATAGCGTTGACGTAGCAGCAGGAAGGGAAGGTGCCCGTGGAGCGACCCACGTTCCGTGATCTCGGTGTGGCCGTCGAGATCGCCGAGGCTCTCGAATCGGACGGACGGGGCCGGGCCTTCGCCATCCAGGAACGCGCCCTGCCCCTGGCGCTGGTCGGCAAGGACCTCATCGGTCAGGCCCGCACCGGCATGGGCAAGACCCTGGGGTTCGGTGTCCCGCTGCTCGACCGGGTCTTCGACGACGCCGGGGTCGCCGAGTTGGACGGCACGGTCCGTGGCCTGGTGGTCGTCCCCACCCGCGAGCTGTGTCTCCAGGTCGCGGAAGACCTTGCCGAAGCGTCCCGCAACCTCCGCGTCGGTGACCGCCCGTTCGTGGTCACCACGATCTACGGCGGGGTGCCCTTCGAGTCGCAGATCACCGCGATCGACGCCGGCGCCGATGTCGTCATCGGTACCCCTGGCCGCCTGCTGGATCTGTCGAGGCAGGGGCATCTCGACCTCTCCCACGTCGAGATCCTCGTGCTCGACGAGGCCGACGAGATGCTGGACCAGGGATTCCTCGAGGACGTCCAGGCGATCATGAAGCAGACCGCGCAGCCGCGGCAGACGATGCTGTTCTCCGCCACCATGCCCGGACCGATCGTGGCGTTGACCCGGGAGTTCATGAACCGGCCGGTGCTGATCCGTGCGGATTCCGAGTCGGCGCAGGCCACGCACACCACCACCAGGCAGATTGTCTTCCAGTCCCACAAGCTCGACCGGATGAGTGTGCTCGCCCGCATCCTGCAGACCCCGGGTCGGGGACGCACGATCGTCTTCGCCCGCACCAAACGGCAGGCGGCGATCATCGCCGGTGATCTCGCCGAGCTGGGGTTCGCCGTCGGCGCGGTACACGGCGACATGCGGCAGAAGGACCGCGAGAAGTCCCTCGCCGCCTTCCGGGAGGGGACGGTGGACGTCATGGTCGCCACCGATGTCGCCGCCCGCGGCATCGACGTCGAGGACGTCACCCATGTCATCAACTACCAGGTGCCGGAGGACGACAAGACCTATGTCCACCGGATCGGACGCACCGGCCGGGCCGGACGTTCGGGCATCGCGGTGACACTGGTCGGTTGGGACGAGGTCACCCGTTGGTCGGCGATCGACGACACCCTGGACCTGGGCAAGGGAGAGCCGCCACGGTGGTTCTCCGGATCACCGGAGTTCCTCGATGAGTTCAGCCTGTCCGGGGACGTCGCCGACCGGGTCGGTGCGCCGCGTGACGTCCAGGGTTCAGCGTCGGCGACCGCACCGGCCCGCCGGGACCGGCAGGCACAGCACGGCCGGAAGGATCGTCCGGACCGGCAGGGCCGTCCGGAGCGTGGCAAGGGGCGCCGTTGACCGGTCGTCGTCGGTGGGCACCTGCCGAACAGCGCTCCCGCTCCGACCTGATGGTGGCCGCGGCCATCGCCGTCGTGGTGCTGCTCATCGTCGCCGGGACGTGGTTCTTCTCCGATTCGCGGTCCACCAGCCACGAGACTGCCGGGGCTGGTGACGCCATCGCACCCGGTGTCTCCGATGCCCCGGTCCCGGAGTCACTGACAGAGATCTGGCGGGCCGAGTCCGAACCCTCGGACACCGGCGAGCCGGTCACCGTGGAGGGGGCCGCCATCGTCCGCGACGGTAACCGGATCGCAGGACTGGACACCTCCGACGGTTCCGAGGTGTGGAGTTACAGCCGTGACCGCGAACTGTGCGGGATGACCGCCAACTGGCGTCGGGTCATCGCGGTGTACCACGGGCCGAAGGGTTGTGGGGACGCCACCAGTCTCGATGCCGCCACCGGGCGTTACCATGACACCCGTTCCGCCCTGACCTCCGACGACGTCCGGATGTTCCGTTCCCTCGACAGTGTCGGGGTGTTGAGCACCGAGCGGGTGGAGTTGTGGCGCAGTGATCTGGTACGCACCGTGGAGCTTGGCCATGTCGAGTCCCCGGTGAATGTGGACGCCCAGCCCCTCGACGGCTGCCAGTTCAGTTCTGCCCAGGCCCGTAAACAGCTGTTGGCGGTGGTGACCGACTGCGGACGCGAGGACGGCAAGCGCACCGTCAGCCTGCAGAAGGCGGTCCCGGAGGAGTCCGGTGAGCCGGAGGAGACCCACGAGTTCACCGTCCCGGCGGACGCCGAGCTGGTCGGGGTCGCCGAGGAGGCGGCGGTGATCTACGTCCACGGCTCCGGGACCAGGGCCCGCGATGCCGAGGACTTCCAGGGCAGCCGGTTCCAGGTGCTGCACACCGACGGCGGGTTCGGGCAGCACCCGGCGGACCCCAGTTCGACGATGGCGGCACGGGCCAACGGAGGAAACGGGGGAAACGAGGCCAACGGGGCCAGTAAGCCCTCCACCACGTCCGGATCACTTTTCCTGCCGGAGACCGGGGACCTGCCACACCACATGACCTGGTTCGACGGAGAGCGTCTGATCGGCTTCGGCCCCACCACGCTGGATCCACGGTTCAGTGTCCCGGCGATCGGCACCGGGGCGGCGTTGGACGACCGGCTCCTGGTGCCGGTGTCGGACGGGGTCGCGGTGGTCGACTGGTCCGATGGGACGGTCGACCGGGTCATCCCGGTGGACCGTGGCGGGTGGGCCGGCCCGGTACACCTGCGGGTGCAGGGTGAGGTCGTTATCGAGCAGCGGGGCGGGACGATGGTGGGCCTGAACTGACCGGCAGGCCCTGGGCAAATCCCCTGGGCAGCGTTCTCAGCGAAGATGCCGCTGGGCCGACCAGTCCACCGCATCGTGGTTGAACAACAGGCCCAGCCCGACGATGCCGACCAACGCAGTAGGAATGCCGGCCTGAATATTCCCCGACGAGAACATGAACACCGACACCAGCACCAGGATCAGCTGGAGCATGGCCACCGGTCCGCGGCCCCACCGGCGCCCCTGGGACAGGAACCACCCGGCGAGGGCCACAACCCCACCGAAGAAGAGGAACCAGATCCCTGTCGCGACCCCGTTGAGCCCGGGCGTGTCGACCCCCTGCAGGTCCCGCACGATCATCGCCACTCCAGTGCCGAAGCCCACCAATCCCTCGGCCAGTCCCAGCCGTCCTGCCCAGCGCACGCTCGGTGGCAGCACCAGCGCTCTTCCGTCGTCTCCATTCATGGTCCCGAGTCTACTGGGCGCCACCGACCATCGGCCCCGTCCCGGCACTGTCACGGCCCCGACCCTGCACCGTCACGGCCCCTCACCTCCGACGACCCTCCGTTAACCCACCCTTACCTTTCAGGCCAAATCAAATGAGTGTGATGTTCCCCACTCTTTGCCGTGCACCCCTAGCGAAGCCCCCCGCGGTCGTGCCACACTGAGTCACGTAACAGAGAGAGGGACACGAGGTTACATCCCGGTTAACACCGAAACCATTCCCGTCATCTCTGCCCTGGGCAACACCGTCCCGCCACCTCCTACTGCGATGGCTCAACGGGTCTGCCTCACCCCACACCGACGACTCCGGACCACCTTCACGGCCCACGGGCGTGACTTTCCCGCGCCCCAAGGAACCTGGTCCGGACACCACACTGCGTACACAGCGTTGAAGGAGAAGATCACGATGGACTGGCGTCACAAGGCAATCTGCCGTTCCGAAGACCCCGAGCTTTTCTTCCCGGTCGGCAACTCCGGCCCGGCACTGGCCCAGATCGCCAAGGCGAAGCTGGTGTGCAACAAGTGCCCCGTAACCAACTCCTGCCTCGCCTGGGCCAACGAGTCCGGCCAGGATGCCGGCGTCTGGGGCGGCATGAGCGAGGACGAGCGCCGCGCCCTGAAGCGTCGCAACAACCGCGGCCGCACCCGCACCCGGGTCGCCACCGCGTAACAGTTCCAGAAGTTCCCGCAGGGTCCACACCCCGAGGCTGAGTTCCTGTCCTGCGCACACTGCACACGGTGATTTCGCCCAGTGCACCCCTCCCGTTATCCTTGAACGGTTATCCGTTCCACCTATAGAGGAGCCATCATGAGCAAGCGTGGCCGTAAGCGCAAGGACCGCCGCAAGAAGAAGGCGAACCACGGCAAGCGTCCCAACGCTTAAGCGTTGTTCGACTGCCAGACAGGGCCCGCCCCGGGGATTTTCCCGGTGCGGGCCCTGTCTTCGTATTCAGCGCCCTTGCAGTCAGCCTTCGGTGTAGCGCACCGTCGTGGAGCGCACCGACGTCACCGACGTTGACCCGTCGGACGCATGCAGCGCGGTGACGATCCTGCCCCGCAACTCCGCAGGGGCGGATTCCCCGCACCGGGCCCGCAGCAACTGACGGACCTGCTGCTCAATGCCCAGCGCCTCCAGGCATGACGGGCATTCCTCAACATGCGACTCGAGGTTGGCCCGCGCCTGGCGGTACTCTGCTCCCTCGCAGTCCCCGGACTTCACGTCGATGTACTCGTAGAGGACCTCGACGAGTTCCTCGCACTTGCTGTGTTCTGGTGTCCCACTGGTGTTCTCAGTCATCGTGATGTTCCTCTAGATCTTCCCCGCCGGACGCTTCGAGCGCTCCTCGGTGCTGATCCCGTGTTCGGCGGCGACGTCCTTCAGCTTCGCGCGCAACTGCTTGCGCCCCCGGTGCAGACGGCTCATCACCGTGCCGATCGGAGTGTCCATGATCTCGGCGATCTCCTTGTAGGGCAGCTGTTCGACATCGGCGTAGTAGACCACCATGCGGTAGTCGTCGGACAGGCCCATCAGCGCGTCCTGGATACGGGTGTCCGGGATCCGCTGCAGGGCCTCGATCTCCGCGGACCTCAGCCCGGTGGAGTCATGGGACGCCGAATCGGCCAGCTGCCAGTCGGTGACCGTCTCATCGGAGGTCTCCTTCGGTCGTCGCTGAGCCTTGCGGTACTGGTTGATGTAGGTGTTTGTCAGGATGCGGTACATCCACGCCTTCAGGTTCGTGCCGGGTTTGTACGACCCGAACGCCTGGTACGCCTTCATGTAGGCGTCCTGAACCAGATCCTGGGCGTCAGCCGGGTTACGGGTCATCCGCAGGGCCGCGCCGTAGAGCTGGTCCAGGAGCGGCAGCGCATCGCGTTCGAAGCGTTCGAGCAGTTGCTCGTCGCTGTCGTCGCTGCGCTTCACGTGGTCGTTCATGTGCTCCTTTCGGCCACCGGTGTCAACGCCACCGGGGGTGACTTTGTTCCCGCCAGTGTAGTCGGACTCTAGTCAGACACACCGTCGATGAGCCCGGCGTCATTGTTGGCGACGTTTCCGACCCGACGGTCGACCTCGCGGGTGGCGAGCATATCCAGCACGTCCCCGCCCGGGGTGGACGCCGCCAGTGTGCGGCGGTCGTCGTCGGTACCGGACAGCCACGCGTGCACTTCAGCGGCACCGACGGCACTGATGTCGCCGTCGGTGTCGGGGCCGGCGATACCGGCGATCCCGAGCACCCGTGGCATGCGGTCATGCAGCCAGCCCAACGGCCCGGCGGAGGCGGTGGTGATGATCGTGGCGTCCAATCCCTCGCCCTCCCGCGCAGGACGGCACAGTCCGGCGACGACCAGCAGTCCGGGGCCGGTGACCAGGTAGGGACGCTTCTCATGCCACTCATACCAACCGTCCATGACGAACAGGCACGGCTGGGATCCCCGGAAACTCGGCTTGTCGAAGACGCTCTCCCCACGGGCGTTGAACAGCACCAGCCCCTTCTTCCACGGCGCCGGGTAACCCCATGAGGCCGGCCCCAGGGTCAGTGCCGGGTCTCCGTCATCGCCGTCATCCCCGGCCTGTCCGGCCTGCACGAACTCGCGCACCACCGGCACGGTGTGGGTCGGCGCGATGTTCCAGTTGGCTGTCGGTCCCCCACCGACCACGCCGATGCGCCCCCGGCCGTCACCACCGCGCAGGCGCGTCATGGCTCCGACGCCACTGACGATGGTTTCGGTGGAGCTGAACATGACGTATCGTCCGCACATATGACCCAAACTACCGCCGAAAGCTTCCCATGGGATAATGGCGCACATGACCGCTGAACTGTGGCCAGCTCCCGTGGCCTCCTCCCCTGTCGATGCGACCGTCTCCGTGCCCGGATCCAAGTCGATCACCAACCGGGCCCTCGTCCTCGCCGCCCTTGCCGACGGCCCGAGCCGGATCGAGGGTGCCCTACGCAGCCGCGACACCGACCTGATGACCGATGCCCTGCGCGCGATGGGCGCCGACATCACCACCGATGGTGACGTCCACCAGGTGGTCCCCGCCCCGCTGCACGGCGCCGACGTCGCCTGCGGCCTCGCCGGCACCGTCCTGCGCTTCCTGCCTGCCGTCGCCGCCCTGGCCACCGGCGAGGTGCGCTTCACCGCCGATGAGGCCGCGCAGAAACGTCCGATGGGCACCACCCTGTCGTCGCTGACCGACCTCGACGCCGCCGTCACCGGCTCCGGACGCGCCGACACCCCCCTGCCGTTCACCGTGTCCGGCACAGGCACGGTGCGCGGTGGTGAAGTCAGGGTGGACGCGTCGGCCTCGTCCCAGTTCGTCTCGGGCCTGCTGCTTGCCGGCGCCCGGTTCGACGAGGGCGTCACCGTGATCCACACCGGGTCGGCGATCCCCAGCCTGCCCCACGTCGAGATGACCGTGGAGATGCTGCGTGAGTCAGGGGTGACGGTCGACACCACCTTCAACCGGTGGACCGTGCATCCCGGGTCGATCGCCGGACGGGACTGGACGGTCGAGCCCGACCTGTCCAACGCCACGCCTTTCCTCGCCGCCGCCGCGGCCACCGACGGCCGGGTGCGGGTACCGAACTGGCCGCAGACCACCTCCCAGCCCGGCGACCAGTTCCGGGTGATCCTGCAGGACATGGGCGCCGAGGCCGAGTACCACGCCCACTCCGGATCTCTGGAGGTCCGTGGCACCGGTGAACTGCACGGCATCACCTGGGACCTGCACGATGTCGGCGAGTTGACCCCCACGGTCGCCGCCCTGTGTGCCCTGGCCGAGGGACGCAGCCATCTCTACGGCATCGCCCACCTGCGTGGCCACGAGACCGACCGGCTCAACGCCCTGGAGCGTGAGCTCTCCGCACTAGGTGCCCAGGTCCACCAGACCGAGGACGGGCTGATCATCGACCCCGCCCCGCTGACCGGTGGGGTGTGGCACAGTTACGCCGACCACCGCATGGCCACCGCTGGCGCTGTCCTGGGACTGAAGACCCCGGGAGTGCAGGTGGAGAATATCGCCACCACCGCCAAGACCCTGCCCGACTTCGCCGACCGGTGGACCAGAATGGTCCGCGGATAGCGGGCGACGGGCGAAGGCTACCAAGGGCAACGATGGCGCGATCCAGCGGAAAACGACACTACGACGAGTCCGATATCCGGGTACGCCCGGGCAAGGGCACCCGACCCCGGACGAAGGACCGTCCCGACCACAGGAATGCCGAGACCGGCATGGTGGTCACCAAGGACCGTGGCCGCTGGGGCGTGGTCATCGACGGTGCCGCGCCGGACGCACCGCCGGCGATCTGCATGCGTGCCCGGGAGCTGGGGCGCACCCCGGTGGTGGTCGGTGACCGTGTCGCCGTGGTCGGCGACACCTCCGGACGTGACGGGACACTGGCCCGGATCGTGCGGCTGGAGGACCGGACGACGGTGCTGCGCCGCACTGCCGACGACACCGACCCCTATGAGCGGGTCGTGGTCGCCAATGCCGACCAGCTGCTGATCGTGACTGCGGTGGCGGACCCTCCCCCACGCTCCGGGTTCGTCGAACGCGCCCTGATCGCCGCCTTCGTCGGGGGGCTGCGTCCGGTGTTGTGCCTGACGAAGTCGGACCTGGCCGACCCGACCGCCTTCGCCGCGGAGTTCGAGGCGCTGGACATCGAGGTCATCGTCTGTGGTGTCGAGGATCCGGTGGGGCCGGTGGCCGATGTCGTGGCAGGTCGTGTGACCGCCTTGATCGGGCACTCCGGGGTGGGCAAGTCCACCCTGGTCAACCGGCTGGTTCCCGATGCCGACCGGGAAACCGGCGTCGTATCGGGTGTGGGCAAGGGGCGGCACACCTCCACCCAGTCGGTGGCGCTGCGTCTACCGGAGAACACCGGCTGGATCGTGGACACCCCCGGTATCCGCAGCTTCGGCCTGGCCCACATCAAGCCGGACCAGGTCATCGAGGTCTTCGAGGATCTCAGCGAGGTCATCGAGGATTGCCCGCGGGGCTGCACCCATGCCGGCCCGCCCGCCGACCCGGAGTGCGCCCTGGACACCTTGACCGGGGCGAGTGCCCGACGGGTCGCCGCGGTCAGGACGCTGCTCGAGGCACTGCGCAGCAACAACGAATGGGAGCTGTAGGCGCCGCCCCACCCTGCCTGCCCCGGCCAGTGTCAGATAGGTGGGATGATCTGCAGTGATTCAGCCCGGATCCCGACGATCCGTCCCACCTTTCTGACAGTCACCGCTATCTGACACTCACTGCAGGACTGCCGCCCAGCTGGATCTAGCGGGACTTACCGCGAGAGACGGCGGAACTGGCGTACCGACAGCGGCACGAAGATCGCGATGAGTATCGCCGGCCAGACCAGTGCACCGGCCAGCGCGTGGCCGTTGATCCAGTAGCTGGCCTCGATGCCGCCGATCCCTGGGGTGTGGAAGAGTTCGCGGATGGCGGTGGCGGTCGAAGAGACCGGGTTCCACGCCGCGATGGCCCCGAGCCAGCCCGGCATCATCTCCGGCGGAGTGAACACCGAGGAGATGAAGCCCAGCGGGAAGGCGACGGCGAAGAGCATGCCGGCCGTCTCCGTGTTGTTGATGCACAGGCCCAGGAAGATGCCGATGAAGATCAGCGCGAGCCGGAGCCACAGCAGTAGCACGAGTGCCAGCAGGGTCTCCCACAGTTCTCCGCCGGGCCGCCAGCCGATGACCAGCGCCACGATGACGATGACCACCAGGTCCATTGCCGCACGGATGACATCGGAGAGGGCGCGTCCGGTCACCGGGGCGGAGCCGGACATCGGCATGGAACGGAACCGGTCCATGAAACCCTTCTCCTAGTTGTGGGTCACCGCGTAGGCGGTGTCCATGAACCCCAGTGCCATGGTCATGGCGAACATTCCGGGCATCGCGAAGTCGATGTACCCTTCGCCGGCCCCCTGCCCGGTGACGTCCATGGCTGAGCCGAAGACGTAGACGAACATCAGGACCATCACCACGGGGAAGCCGACCTGCCAGGCGAAGGTGGAGGGTTGTCGGACCAGGTGGGTGAACTCCTGGACGACGATGGTCCAGCAGTCACGTGCTGCCCAGGTCAGCCGGGACAGCGGGGAATCCTTGTCGTCGGCGGAGATGAGGTTCCCAGAAGTCTCAGGGGCTGTGGTTGCGGTGTTCGGGGTGGTCATGCCGGCTCCTTCCGGGAGGTGGACGTGTTCTCTGCGGTGAGATGGAGGAAGGCCTCGTCCAGCGTGGGCCGACGTAGGCCGATGTCGGCGATGTCGGCGATGTCGATATCACGGTTGCGGATCTCGACGGCCAGAGCGGTCAGCGCCGCGACACCGTCCGGCACCGGGACGCTGACGTCCGGCTGTGGGGTCGACGTCCGGCTGCTGGTCGGCGATCCGGGTGATCAGCTCGCTGAGCTGGCTGATCTGGCCGCTGTCGCCGGGGTCGCGCACGACGACCTCGAGTCGCTCGTCCCCGATCCGCTTCTTCAGTCCAGTGGGGGTGTCCTCCACGAAATTGCGTCCCTTGTCGATCACGCTGATCCAGTCACAGAGCTGGTCGGCCTCATCCAGGTAGTGGTTCGTCAGCAGGACGGTGGTGCCTTGCGACGAGAGCGTCCGGACCTCTTCCCACACCTCCCGGCGTCCGGCCGGGTCCAACCCCGTGGTCGGTTCATCCAGGAAGAGCACCTCGGGTGCCAGGATCATCGACGCGGCGAGGTCGAGGCGGCGGCGCATTCCGGCGGAGAACTGCTTGGGGGACTTCCGGCCGACGCCCTCGAGCCCGAAAGTCCCCAGGAGTTCATCGGCCCGCCGCTGTGCCGACTTCTTGTCGGGCCGGAAGAGCCTGCCGAACATGGTGAGGTTCTGACGGGCGGTCATCATGTCGTCGACGGCCGGCTGCTGGCCGGCCAGCCCGATGTGACGTCGGACGTCGCGGGGAGAACGACGCACATCGTATCCGGCGACGCTCGCCTCACCCCCGTCTGCGTCGGTGAGCGTGGTGAGCACGCGGACGGCGGTGGCCTTGCCCGCACCATTGGGGCCGAGTAACCCGTGGACCGTGCCGCGGGGAATCTGCAGGTCGACCCCGTCGAGGGCGTTCTTGTCCCCGTATCTCTTGGTCAGTCCGGTGGCGCGGACAGCTGGCTGGACTGTCACGCTCAGTTCCTCCTCAAATTATGCGTACACCGTACCGCGTACGCCGTACCTCGAAGAGTAGCGTACAGTGTATCCAGAAGACAAGAGCTGCAGTGTGGAGGATCCGATGAGCGAGAAGAATTCCCTGGCGACAAGCCTGCGACTCCTCTGGGAAGGCCTACCCGACCATGGACGCGGCCCCCGCCGGAACCTCTCCCTCGAACAGATCGTGACCACCGCGATCGAACTGGCCGACACTGAGGGGGTCGACGCACTGTCCATGCGGGCACTGGCACAGAAACTCGATGTCGGCACCATGACGCTGTACCGCTACGTCCCCTCGAAGGACGAGCTGCTCCCCCTCATGCTGAACGCGGTGGTGGGCCCAAGCGAAACCCGCCGGCAGGCCGCCGCCGAAGACTGGCAGACGTTCCTCACCGCCACAGCCACAGAAGCCCGTGAGATGTACCTGACACACCCGTGGGCGATCCAGACCAACTGGTCCCGCCCGGTGCTGGGCCCCGCCAGCGTCGCCGACCTCGAGCTGTTCCTGGAGGGAGTGAAGGACCTCCCCCTCTCCGATGCGGAGAAGATGAACCTCGCGACGACCATCGACTCCTACGTCCTGGGACTGGCCCGACAGCAGCTGCAGTGGAGCAACGCAGCGTCGAAGTGGGGCATGTCGGACGAGGAATTCTGGACCACACAGGGAAGCATCCTCGCCGAACAGTTGACGTCAGGACGGTTCCCCCACCAGGCCGCACTGGACGAAGGGGCGTTCGACACCTCCTGGGACGCCAACTTCACATTCGGGCTGGAGCTCATCATCCACGGCGTCGCACAGCGCGTGACTCCCCGCCCGTAGCCACCTCGCCCGCACCCCTCCCAGTCGCAAAACACCAGCTCATCACATCTTCTTCCACTTTTGATTTTTTCAATATTGCGTATTTTCAAAACTGAGTGCACAATGGGGCCATGCGCACAGAACCGACGGACCCCTGGGCCACCCGTGTGAGGGAGGTGGGACTGCGAGCAACTCCGGGCCGCATCGCCGCCCTGAAGTTCATCGACGACCACCCCCACAGCACCACGGCCGAGGTGCACGACGGCGTCAGCAGCGAGCTCCCCTCGATCTCGTTGCAGTCCGTTCACAACGTCGTGAACGATCTGAGCGTACGGGGTGTCCTACGCCGCATCGACCTGCCCGGCTCCGGCGGAGCACGCTACGAGACCGAACGGTCGGACAACCACCACCACATCCAGTGCGTGGTGTGCGGACGACTCGAGGACGTCGACTGTGTCGTCGGGGCCGCACCATGCCTGACACCCAGCGACACCCACGGCATGTCCACCATCCTCGCCGCGGAAGTGACTTTCCGGGCGATCTGCGACACCTGCCTGCCGGGCACCACCCATGACCGCGACACCCAACACCGCAACACCCACATCCACACCGCAGTGAACCACAACCAGGAGGAACACCCATGACCGACCAGACCAGCGGCTGCCCCGTAGCGCACAGCGAAGGGCAGGTGGCAGGCGACCCCACCGACAACGAGCGCCTGATCCTGCCGACCGAGGGCAACCCCAACCAGCAGTGGTGGCCCAAGCGCCTGAACCTGCGACTGCTCGCCCACAACCCGCAGGAGATCCGCCCCACCAAGGCCGACTTCGACTACGTCGCCGCCTTCAACGAGCTCGATCTGGCCGAGGTCAAGAAGGACATCGAGGACGTCCTGACCACCTCCCAGTCGTGGTGGCCGGCCGACTTCGGCAACTACGGACCGCTGATCATCCGCATGGCCTGGCATGCTGCCGGCACCTACCGCGCCCATGACGGACGCGGCGGTGCGGGCACCGGACAGCAGCGATTCGCCCCGCTGAACAGCTGGCCGGACAACGGCGGGCTCGACAAGGCACGTCGTGTGTTGTGGCAGGTCAAGCAGAAGTACGGGCAGTCCCTGTCCTGGGGTGACCTGATGGTCCTGGCCGGCAACGTCGCCCTGGAGAACATGGGCTTCGAGACCCTCGGCTACAGCGGCGGACGCGAGGACGTCTGGGAGCCGGAGAACGTCTACTGGGGTGCGGAGAGCGACTGGCTGGGCACCGACGCCCGCTACAGCGGAACCAACGAAACCACCCGTGAACTGCAGAAGCCCTTCGGTGCGACCACCATGGGCCTGATCTACGTCAACCCGGAGGGTCCCGAGGGCAACCCTGACCCGGCCGCGGCCGCCCACGACATCCGCGAGACCTTCCACCGGATGAACATGGACGACGAGGAGACCATCGCGCTGATCGCCGGTGGCCACACCTTCGGCAAGACCCACGGTGCCGCCCCGGACAGCGACGAGAACGTCGGCCCGGACCCCGAGGGCGCCCCGCTGCACCGACAGGGCCTGGGCTGGGAGAACTTCCACGGCACCGGCAAGGGCGATGACCAGATCACCTCCGGCCTGGAGGTCACCTGGACCTACCACCCGACCCGCTGGGACAACGAGTTCTTCCACATCCTGTTCGCCTACGAGTGGGAGCCGGTCCGCGGCGAGGGTGGCCACTGGCACTACCGCCCGAAGGACAACGGCGGCGCCGACATGGTGCCGATGGCACACTCCGAGGGTCGTCGTGAGCCCCGTATGCTCACCACCGACATCTCGCTGCGTGTCGACCCCGCCTACGAGAAGATCTCCCGGAAGTTCAAGGACGACCAGGCCGCCTTCAGCGACGCCTTCGCCCGCGCCTGGTTCAAGCTGACCCACCGCGACATGGGCCCGAAGGCGCGCTACGTGGGCCCCGAGGTCCCGGAGCAGGACTTCCTCTGGCAGGATCCGCTGCCGCAGGCCCAGGGTGAGACCATCACCGATGCGGACGTCGACGCCGTCAAGAAGCGCGTCCTCGACTCCGGCCTGAGCACCGCCCAGCTGGTCAAGACCGCCTGGGCGTCCATCTCCAGCTACCGCGGCTCCGACAAGCGCGGTGGCGCCAACGGTGCCCGTATCCGTCTGGAGCCGCAGCGCAGCTGGGAGGCCAACGAGCCCAAGGAGCTGGACCGCGTGCTCAGCGCCCTGGAGGACATCCAGAAGGAGGTCAACGCGGAGTTCAGCGAATCCGGTTCGGGCAAGCACCTGTCCCTGGCCGACCTGATCGTCCTTGCCGGCAACGCCGCCATCGAGCAGGCTGCCGCTGCCGGTGGGCACACCGTGGCGGTGCCGTTCACCCCGGGACGCGTGGACGCCTCCCAGGAGCAGACCGACGTCGACTCCTTCGGCTTCCTGGAGCCGGAGTCCGACGGCTTCCGCAATTACCAGCGCGCGGACCTGCAGGTCCCGGGCGAGCACCTCCTGGTCGACAAGGCGGCACTGCTCGAGCTGACCGCCCCGCAGATGACCGCGCTGGTCGGCGGACTGCGCGTCCTGGGTGCGAACTACGGCGACTCCGCAGACGGTGTGCTCACCGACCGCCCGGGCGTGCTCAGCAACGACTTCTTCGTCAACCTGCTGACCCTGGGGAACGAGTGGAACCCGATCGCGTCCGACTCCTCCCGCTACGTCGCCACCGACGGCGACACCGGCGAGGAGCTGTGGACCGGCACCCGCGCAGACCTGGTCTTCTCCTCGAACTCGGAGCTGCGCGCCCTGGCCGAGGTCTACGCCAGCGCCGATGCGTCCGAGACCTTGGTCGAAGACTTCGTGGCCGCCTGGGCCCAGGTCTCCGAGGCTGACCGCTTCGACCTGCACCACTAGGCCCCACGCAGAGGTCCCGGTCAGCGAAACCGCTGACCGGGACCTCTCCCGTGTGTCTGTGCCTGCCGGCTACAGCAGATCAACCAGGACGCCGAGCTCCCGGGAGTCGTACCAGCTCATCAGGTTGTCCTCGCAGTCGCCGAGAGTGATCTCGGCGTCCTCGTCCCCCAGGTCGGCGGCATCGACGACCTCGATGGCTGCCGCGGTGACCGGCTCATTACCCTCGTCGTCGACGTGGATCGCGGCCAACTGCGAGACCTCGATGACAGCCGGCGACAGGGTCACCACCGACTCCCCCTTCTCCGGCGCATTGGTCACGTCGGCATCCTCGACATCCAGCGACAACACCACCCGACGGTGCGGGAAGCGCTCCTCGTCGCCGATCGTCAGCAGACGCAGCGAGGCCCGGGCAGCCTCGAGGAATGCCGCGTAGGACATCTCCTCGTCGTCACCGGCGGTGTAGAACTCGCGCAGGGCGGGGGTCAGTGCGAAGCCGATACCGGAGCGCACCGGCATCTGCCCCTCTTTCGCCAGGGTGCCCAGCATGTCGAAGGTCGCAGGGACGAAGACGCGCATCTCAGTAATTCCCTTCCAGGCCGAGCAGCCCGGTGATCTCCACGATCGCCCGGTCGAACTGCTGGTAGTAGACGCCGATCAGGCCACACTCCACGGCGCCCTTGATGTTGAGGATCGAGTCGTCCACGAGGATACAGTCGTTGACCGGCACCTCCAGACGCTCCGCGGTGATCGCGAAGATCTCCGGGTCCGGCTTGTCCACACCGACCTCACCGGAGAGAACGACGGTGTCGACGTACCCGGCCTGCTCCCAGGAACGGATAGGGTCAGCTCCGGGACCGCCGGGGTCGTTGGACAGGATCGCCGTCGCATACCCCGCGTCCTTCGCCGCGGTCAACACCTTCCGCCACCGTCGACGGTCTTCCTCCGCCCCGTCGAGGACGCCACAGTAGTCCACAATCAATGCACGCATACCCCACATTCTGCCACGGCCGTGGCTAGACTGGTTGAGCATGGGGGACTATCAGGCAAGTGGGGAGACGGTCGAGAAGACGACACCCTCCCGGGAGGACCGGTTCGTGCCGGTACCGGGGCTGGTGTACCTGCGTCGACCACGCGCCGGGACGGTCCTGCGTCGGGACGGTCCGTCGACGGACGATTCACGTCCCGAGCCCGCAGACACCGTTGTTCGGGACGCCCCTGCTGTCGCGGCCACCGCACCCGCCAGCGCACCCGTCACCGCGGACACCGCGCCCGACACTGCCGGCTCTGGCTCCGGCTCCGGCTCTGCAGCAGCCGCACCGTCCGACGCCGACCCCGCAGCCGGTGAGGCGGTGGCCCGGCGGGTGGCTATGCTGGTGGGCACGTGGTTGGAGGTGGTGGATGGCCTGCGCCCGGTCACCGTCCTGCGCAAAGGCCCCTTCTCCCCCACCGTGAGTGACCGACTCCGCGGCACACTCCGCACCACCGGTGGAACCCGGACCTCCCCGTCGCGCGTGCTCAGTGTGAACATTCCCCCGACACACCGCGACCGCCTCGGATTCACGGCGAGTGTGGTCCGGGACGGTCGGGTCAGGGCCGTAGTCGGCCATCTCTCCCGCTACAGCGGGCAGTGGCGGGTCGAGTCGATCACGCTGATCTGACCCGCCGGAGCTAGCCGTCGGACCTAGCCGCCGATGATGGTCTTCGGCACCGACTTCTGCTGCTCCTGCTCCTTGGCGGTCTTACTGTCCGCCGGGTCATCGACGTTCAGCGGGCCCTCGTCCGCAGCCGGCTGCTGTGGCTTCAGCTGCTTGCGCACCATGAAGAGCTGACGGACCGTCTCCTCCTTGATGCCGTCGTTCATGCGGCCGAACATGTCGCCGCCCTCACGCTGGTACTCCACCAGGGGGTCACGCTGGGCCATGGCACGCAGGCCGATGCCCTCCTTGAGGTAGTCCATCTCGTAGAGGTGCTCGCGCCACTTCTGGTCGACGACGTTGAGCAGCACACCGCGCTCCATGCCGCGGATCTGGTCCTCGCCACCTACCGAGACCACGGACTCCTCGAGCTCGTCGTACTGGTCGTTGGCGTCCTTCTGCAGGGCCCTGCGCAGCTGGGAGGCGGTCAGCTCACCGGCGGAACCGTACTCGGTTCCGTCGATGAGTTCGCGGGCGGTCACCGACGGACCGTAGAGGGAGTCGAGTGCCTTCCACAGCTCGTCGAGGTCCCAGTCCTCCACGTAGCCCTCGGCGGTCGCACCGGCGACATAGGCGGCGATGGTGTCGTCCATCATGGAGCGCACCTGCTCACCGACGTTCTCGCCCTCCAGAATCTGACGTCGCTCACCGTAGATCACCTTGCGCTGCTCGTTGAGCACCTCGTCGTACTTCAGGACGTTCTTGCGCATCTCGAAGTTGGAGTTCTCCACCTGGGACTGCGCACCCTTGATGGCGCTGGTGACCATCTTCGAGTCGATCGGCATATCGTCCGGCACGTTCAGCCGGGTCATCATGTTCTCCATGCGCTGGCCGACGAAGCGGGTCATCAGGTCATCACGCATCGAGAGGTAGAAGCGGGTCTCGCCGGGATCACCCTGACGGGCCGAACGGCCACGCAGCTGGTTGTCGATACGGCGGGACTCGTGACGCTCGGTGGCCAGGACGTAGAGTCCGCCGACCTCGCAGACCTTCTCGGCCTCGTCCGCGGACTTCTCACGGGCCTTGACGATCTCCTCGTCCCAGGCCTCCTGGTAGGCCTCCGGATCCTCCACCGGATCCAGTCCCCGCTCACGCAGGGTGAGGTCGCAGATGATGTCCGGGTTACCACCGAGCACGATGTCGGTACCACGGCCGGCCATGTTGGTCGCCACGGTCACGGCCTTGAGACGGCCGGCCTGCGCGACGTACTCGGCCTCCTTCTCGTGGTACTTGGCGTTGATCACGTTGTGACGGATGTGTCGCGCCTGCAACAGCTTCGACAGGTACTCGGAGCGCTCCACCGAGGTGGTACCGACCAGCACCGGCTGTCCGTTCTCGACCCGCTCGGCGATGTCCGCGGCCACGGCCTCGTACTTCGCCTCCTGGGTCTTGTACACCAGGTCGATGTGGTCGACACGCTGGTTCGGTCGGTTGGTGGGGATCGAGGCGACGTCGAGCTTGTAGATCGACTTCAGCTCGGCGGCCTCGGTCTCGGCGGTACCGGTCATACCGGCCAGCTTGTCGTAGAGGCGGAAGAAGTTCTGCAGGGTGACGGTGGCCAGGGTCTGGTTCTCGTTCTTGATCTCCACACCCTCCTTGGCCTCGATCGCCTGGTGCATGCCCTCGTTGTAGCGACGTCCGTCGAGGATACGGCCGGTGAACTCGTCGACGATGACGATCTCACCCTTACGCACGATGTAATCCTTGTCGCGGGTGAACAGCTCCTTGGCCTTGATGGCGTTGTTCAGGTAGCTGACCAGCTGGGAGTGCTCCGGGGAGTAGAGGTTGTCGATACCGAGCTGATCCTCGACGAACTCGACACCCTCCTCCTTGATGCCGACGGTCTTCTTCTTCGGGTCGACCTCGTAGTGGATGTCGAGGGTCATCTTCGGCACGATCCGGGAGAAGGCGGTGAACCACTGCGAGGAGCCGCCGACCGGACCGGAGATGATCAGCGGGGTACGTGCCTCGTCGATGAGGATCGAGTCAACCTCATCGACGATGGCGAAGTTGTGACTGTGCTCCTTACCCTGCACCAGGTCGTCGAGGGAGTGCGCCATGTTGTCGCGCAGGTAGTCGAAGCCGAACTCGTTGTTGGTGCCGTAGGTGATGTCGGCGGCGTAGGCCTCGCGACGTTCGGCGGGACGCTTGCCGGACAGGATCACGTCGGTGGACAGACCGAGGAAGCGGTGGACACGACCCATCCACTCCGAGTCACGCCGGGCGAGGTAGTCGTTGACAGTGACCACGTGGACACCGTTGCCACCCAGGGCGTTGAGGTAGGCGGGGAGAACACAGGTCAGGGTCTTGCCTTCACCGGTCTTCATCTCGGCGACATAGCCCCAGTGCAGCGCTGCACCACCCATGACCTGCACCTTGTAGTGCTTCTGGCCAAGGACGCGCCAGGATGCCTCACGCGCGGTGGCGAAGGCGTCCAACAGGATGTCATCCAGGCTGGCGCCCTTGTCGAGCTTCTCCCGGAATTCATCGGTCTTGGCCTGCAACTCCGCATCGGAGAGGGCGGCGTACTCGTCCTCTTTCGCGATGACCTGGTCCGCGACCGCGGACAGGCGCTTGACGGCGCGTCCCTCACCGAGGCGGAGAATCTTCGAAAGTCCTAGCACGTGCTGCTCGTCCCTTTACGCTTGGGTATTTTTACCGGGGTTCTGCGGTGTCGACCCCGGGTTCACCGATGGGCCGATCATGCAAGATCAGTCGTTCAGTCTACCTCTGTGGTCCTGCACTTGCATAGGTACGGACATGACTTCGGCCGGTGACGGGGCTGGAAAGCCCCTCACCGGCCGGTGGGTCCGAGGTGGTGCCCGTTACTCAGCAGCCTCGTCGGACAGCGCGATGAGACCGTAGTCGTAGGCGCGGCGACGGTAGACGACCGACGGACGACCGGTCGCCTCGTTGACGAACAGGTAGAAGTCGTGTCCCACCAGCTCCATCTCGCTGAGCGCGTCGTCGACACTGATCGGGGTCGACGGGTGCTCCTTGGTACGGACGACCTGGCCCGGCTGGAACTGCTCGGCGTAGGGGTCCACGTCGAACGGGCCGGTCTCGGCGGACTGTGCCGCATCGGCCTCCTGGACCAGCTCCGCGGTGGCCTCACCGACGGACAGCGGGGCACGGTGCCCGGAGCGGGCGATCTTCCGGCGGGCCTTCACCTTGCGCAGTGAGCGCTCCATCTTGGCGATGGCGGCCTCCAGCGCGGCGTAGAAGGAATCCTCCTTCGCCTCGGCGCGGGCGATGTGGCCCTTGCCAGACGCGGTGATCTGGATACGGTCCGACTCATCGGCACGACGCGGGTTGCGCTCGTGCTGCAGCTCCACGTGGAAGTAGGTGAGGGTCGGATCCAGTCGCTCCACCTTGGCGAGCTTGGCATTCACCCGCTCAGCGAAGTGCTCGGGGACCTCGACGTTGCGGCCGGTGATCTCGACCTGGGCCTCCGGGGCGGCGCCTTCCGCGGTGGTGTCCTGCTGGTTCTGGACGGTCATTCCAAACCTCCCTGTGTCCTTGCCGCCGGTCCGCAGCGAGCGGGATTGCCCCTGGGCGCTTCCGACGACTTCTTACACTCCCGATAGTACGCACGCTTGGCCCACCGTGGTGGAGCACGAGGTCACGCTCACCCCTCGATCACCCCTGGGGGCACAGTGGGGGTGAACTCAGGCCTCCGCGACGACCACGGCAGCCGTCGCCCGGACACCTCTGGCAGCCAATCCCACAGCGAATCCGTCGAGAGTGGCCCCACTGGTGGTGACATCGTCGACGATGCACGCCGTCGCTCCCTCCCGGCGCAGCAACCGTCGCAGCCGCTGCCGTGCGGAGTCGTCGAAGCGCAGGGTGCGGACGATGTTCTCCCGACGCTGCGTCCGGTCCAGCCCCACCGAGTCCCGCGCTACCGCGGCCTGGTGCGCCGGGGCAACGACATCCACCCGCCCACTGTGCCCACTGTGCCCCCTGAGCCCCTCCGCCGCCCGACGGGCCGCCCGTTCGACCACGCACCCACCCCGCTGCCGGGCCGCCGCCACGGTGGTCGGCGCGGGAACCAACACCAGCGGGGACAGTCGCGGATCAGGCAGGACGCCCTCAGCGACGAGATGGCGCACCGTTCCGGCCATCACGTCCCCCATCACAGTCACCGCCTCGGGACGCACATGCTCCTTCGCCGCCAACACCAACCCCCGGTGTGCACCACCGTAGGGGCCGGCGGCGAAGACCGGGAGACCCGCTGCAGGAACTCCCAGCCGGCTCACCGGGCCACGCAACTCCGCCGCGCACCCGCGGCACAACGCCACCCCCGGGCTGACCGACGGGACGTCGACCCGTGCACAGCACACACAGTCGCGCCGCCACACCAGGTCCGTGACATCACCGATGCTCCCCCAGTCCCCCACTGTGCTCCCCACTCCGTTCCCCCCCCGGCCCCGGTCAGTTCGGCACGATCGGGATCGCCCGGCTGCCCTGCAACGACGACACCTCACGCCAGAACCTCGTGTCGGAGCTCTCCAGGTCCAGCTCCATCACCGCCCGGTCGTCGAGGATGTAGAGCGTCGAACCGGCTGCGGCAACCCGGATCACCGAGGGGGTGACGTTACGACTCGACAGCTGCGCCGCCTCCGAACCGTCGGAGGTCACGGTCCACACCGGGGCGTCCTGGTCATTGGTGCCGACCAGCAGTGAGCCGTCCTCACGCCAGTCAGCGTCCTGCACGGTATCGCCCAAACGCTGGCCGATCTCGGTCGGCTGGCCGAGTCGCACCGTCGTCCCGGCGGAGTCCGACTCCTCGATGATGGGCACGATGAACATCCGCCGGTTGATCAACACCACCGCCCGGGTGCCGTCGCGGGTCACGTTGAACACGCTGATCCGGGCATCGTCGATGTCGAGGGGGTCCAAGGAGCTGGCATTCACCCGGATCCGCTGCATCTGCGAATCCGAACCGGAGGACACGTACTTCATCACACGCAGGCCGTCGGCGACCGCATACAGACTCCGCCCGTCACCGGTCCAGCTCGGACGGGTGAGGTTGCGGGCGTCGGCCAACGTCGTCGGCTCGCCTCCCGGCTGCCCGACCTTGAGTTCCTGCCGGTCGTCACCGTCGTTGGTCACTGCCGCGATGCGTCCGGTACGCGCCGAGGTACTGGCCCAGGCGATGTTCTGTGCGGTCCAGCCCGGGATCGTCTCGGCCACGCCGTCGGCGACCGACAGGATCGCACCGTCCTGCACCGCCTGGGTCAGCGACCGCTGTTCCCCGGTCGGCGCGTAGTCCTCCACATCACTGACCGTCCAGTCTTCCCGGCCTTCATCGGTGATTGCCACCCCGTCAGCCAGAATCCGGTAGGGACCACGGATATCCGCCTCGGCGAGGGTCCAGATGATCTGGGCGGCCAGCGCCTCGCGCTCACCGGTGGTCATCTCCGCGACCCCGGTGAGTTCCACGGTGAAGGTGCCGTCATCGTCCACGCTGGTCTTCACGCCGTTCGTCTCCGGGAACGCTGAATCCGCCGCGTCCGCCATGGGATCCTGCGGTCCCCACCCCAGCAGGGAGATCAGGGAGAAGCCGATGTTCTCCTGTTGGCTGTAGATCCAACGTCGGTCCGGGACCAGGAAATTCCGGTTGGGATCCAGGAAGTAGAGGTTGCGCGCCTGGTAGGTGGACTGGAAGTCCGCACGGTCCAGGACGACCCCGTCCGGGAGGGAGTCGATGCGCCACCCGTCCCCGTGGCGGACCAGCTCGATCTCCTCCTGGTACGGGGTACTGTCCGGCTGGAAGACTCCACCGGTCCCCAGCTGACCGACGATGGTGCCACGCACCACGTAAGTCAACGTGTCACCACCGACCGCGCTGGTGGCGTTGATGTCGATCCGGTCCAGGATCTTCGTCGAATCACCGTCCAGCCAGGAGTCCTGCGCCTCAGAGGTGAGGAACTCCTTGGCGGCCTGACGGTTGTTGCCCGGATGCGTCGCCGCGACGTAGAAGTCACGCAGCATCAGATCGGGCGCCTGACCGTCATCTGGACCAGGCAGATCTTCGACTTCGGGCACCGGGGCGTAGGACGACACGGCCTGGGGGTTGGAGTTGCTGGGCAGTGTGGTGCAGGCCACCGGGGCCAGCATCAGTGGCACCATGACGGCTGCCGTCACCGTGCGTGTGGAGATTCGCCTAGTCATCCCGTTCCTCCGTCCCGTGCCAACCGTCGTCGCGGTAGTCGTCCCAGCCGTCGTCGTCGGAGTCCTCCCAGCCGTCGTCCATGTCCTCCGCCTCCTGAAGTGCGATCCGCAGTTCTTCCTCGGTCAGCCCCTCGAAGGTACTGAGGTCGACCCCGAGGTTCTCGGCCGAGCCGGCAGCGATGTCGACAGAGTCGAAACGGTCTATCCCGTCGCCACCGTCGCTGCCGTCGCTGCCGTCCCCACCGTCACTGCCGTACATGCCGTAGGTGACGTCCGCAGCCGGGTCACGGGGCACAGTCTCGTCCAACTCCGCCGATGATTCCTGTGACTCCTCCGTACCTTCCTCATGGTCCGGTAGGTCATCCACGTCGGTGACCATGGCGGTGTCCAGGTCCGGGTCCGCTGTGGACTCCAGTTCCGGGTCGACCTCCAACGGCAGTGGGGAGGTGCGGACCTCCTCGCCCGGAACCCGCGGCAGTGTCAGCCGGAAGCAGGCACCGACGCCCTGCTCGCCGGTGGCCTCCAGCCGCCCACCATGCAACTGGGCGTCCTCCTTGGCGATGGCCAGACCCAGACCGGTGCCTCCGGTACGCCGCTCCCGCGACGGATCGGAGCGCCAGAACCGGTTGAACACCAGGTCCGCCTCGCCGTCCTTCAGCCCCATCCCGTGGTCGACGACCGTCACCGCCAGCGACTCCTCGCCACGGCGCATCGTGACCTTCACCGGACGCCCCTCGCTGTGGTCGATGGCATTGGCCAGCAGGTTGCGCAGGATGCGCTCCACGCGACGGGAGTCGACCTCCTCCATCACCGGTTCAGCGGGCAGGTCGAGCTGGATCTCGCTGCCGACCTCCTCGGCCAGCGCACGCAGCTGCTCCATCGTGGACTTCACCACGCCACGCACATCGATCATCTCGCGGGACAGGTTGGCCACGCCGGCGTCATGCCGGGAGATCTCCAGCAGGTCACCGAGGAGCATCTCGAACCGGTCCAGTTCGGCATTCATCAGCTCCGAGGCGCGTCGGGTCACCGGATCAAGGTCCTCGGCGTTGGAGTGGATCAGGTCGGCGGCCATACGGACCGTGGTCAGCGGGGTGCGCAGCTCATGGGAGACATCCGAGGTGAACTGCTGCTGCAGCGAGCCGAACTCCTCGAGCTGGCGGATCTGGTATGACAGCTTCTCCGCCATCTCATTGAAGCTGATCGCCAGTCGGGCAACCTCGTCCTGCCCGTCGACCGCCATGCGCTCACGCATGTGGCCGGCGGCGAACCGCTCGGCGATGCGCGATGCGGTACGCACCGGGACGGTGAGCTGCTGGGAGAAGACCCAGGCGATCACCACGAGCAGCACCATGAGGACCACACCGCCGGCGAGCAGCAGGCCGTGCATCAGGGCCATCGTGGACTCTTCATTGTCCAGCGGCATCACCAGGTACAGCTCCAGTCCCTGGATGTCCGTTCCCACCGGGGTTCCCACGACAAGGGCCTTGTACTGTCCGGTGTCACGGTCCACGGTGGTGTACTGCACCGACACCCGGTCCTGCTGCACGAAATCCCGCAGACTGTCCGGCACGGGGTGGTTCTCTGGGCTGGAGATGTCACCACCGGTGGCGTCGGCGGCGATGATCACCGGTTCAAAGACCGTACTGGTGGTGGTTTGATCGGCGGACACCGACCGGTCACTCAGCGCGGCACGGGCGTTGTTGATGCGTAGTTGAGGTGAGGTGGAGGTGTCCGTCATACGGATCTGTTCCTCCACGATCGACCGGGTCCGGTCAATCTCCTCCATCGCCGCAGCATTCTTTGCATCGAGCAGTTGCTGGCCGACGAAACTGGTCAGCACGAAACCCAGGGCCATGATCACCAGCAGGGAGGAGGCGAAGACACTGCCGATCACTCGGACCTGGATCGAGGTGCGCCACCGTTGGCTGAGCTTCTCCAGCAGGGTGCGTGTGAACTTCGCGGGACGCCGGACGAGGATCTTCAGCCCCTCGACGAAGCCGATGTCACCAAGTTCGCCGCGTGGTGCGGTGCGGGGGTCCGATACATCACCTGCCCGGGAGCGTCGTCGGGTGAACTCTCCGTTGGAGTCCCGGATGAAGGGCAGGATCGACCGCCCCGCCGCCCTACCGCTGCTGTCTGGGCCACCGCCGACAGGGGTGGTGCCAGCGGCGTCCGAATCCTGGTTCGCCTCAGCGGACATCTCCCGGTGGCTCCCCTACTCCCCCGTCTTGTAGCCGACGCCGCGGACGGTCTGGATGATCTTCGGGTTGTCCGGGTCCTGCTCGACCTTGGAGCGCAGACGCTGGATGTGAACGTTGACCAGCCGGGTGTCCCCGGACTTGCGGTATCCCCACACACGCTCGAGCAGTTCTTCGCGGGAGAAGACCTGCCGCGGTCGGGAGGCCAGGGTGGCAAGCAGCTCGAACTCAATCGGGGTCAGCGAGATGGGTGCCCCACCCCTGGTCACCTGGTGCCCACCGAAGTCGATGGTCAGATCCGCAAGCTTCACTTCTTCCGGGGTGTCCTCCGGGGAGCGGCGCAACCGGGCACGGACCCGGGCGACGAGCTCCTTGGGCTTGAACGGCTTGGGGACATAGTCGTCGGCACCGGACTCCAGGCCCAGCACCACGTCGACGGTGTCGGTCTTGGCGGTGAGCATGACGATCGGCACCGTGGAGAACTCACGGATCGCCCGGCACACGTCCACCCCGCCGAGTCCCGGCAGCATCAGGTCGAGCAGGACGAGATCCGGGTCCTCGACACGGGCGGCGTCCACGGCCTGGTTACCGTCACCGACGACGACTGTGTCGAAGCCCTCGCCCTGCAGGACGATGGTCAACATCTCGGAGATCGCGGGGTCGTCATCGACGACGAGAACTTTGGCAGCCATGGTGAACAGTCTGTCACATCGCAGCGCAGTGGCGGCTGTCAGTCCTCGGCGGGTGCCCCAGCGACCGTCTCCTCCACCGCATCGGCGAGTTCGGTCAACTGACCGTCGAGAGCAGACCGGTCGCCACTGTTGTCCAGCACGATCCACGGCGAGTTCCAGTGCGCCGCCGCCAGCGCCCGGTAGGCGGCCAGGGTCCGGGCCTGCAGACCACCGTCGGCCTCATACGCGTCGACCTCACGGTCGGTGTCCTGCTCGGCGCGGGACGCGACCCGGCGGGCGGTGACTGAATCCGGCACATCGACCAGGACCTGAAGGTCCGGGAAGGGCACGCCGAGCTGGCCGAACTCCAGGTCCTCGACCCAGGCCACCACCTCGCCGGACACCGGCCCTTCCCTGTCTTCCCCGGTAGCCTCCCCAGTACCGGTCACGGCGTCCTGCGACAGCCGTGCCGCGGAGTACGCGGCATTCGAGGCGACCCACCTGTCCAACAGGACCACGTAGCCGTCCTCGTCGAAGCCGGCGAGTTCGGCAGCGACCTCGGCCCGGTCGAGGGCGAACATCGTCGCCATGCCGTGCACGGAGTCGACCAGGTCACCCATCTCGCCGTGCAGCGCGGCGGCGGCGAGCTGGGCGTGGACCGATGTCTCGTAGCGGGGGAAGGCCAGTCGGGCGACCGGGATCTCCCGGGCGATCAACTCGGCCTCCAGCGCGGTGACCAGGGTGTTCTTCCCCGCTCCGTCGATCCCCTCGAATGCGATGATCACGTGACGTGAACCCCTAGTAGCGGTAGTGCTCGGGCTTGAAGGGGCCCTCGACGTCGACACCGATGTACTCGGCCTGCTCCTTGGTCAGCTTCGTGAGCGTGCCGCCGAGTGCCTCGACGTGGATCCGGGCGACCTTCTCGTCCAGGATCTTCGGCAGACGGTAGACCTCGTTGCCGTAGTTGTCACCGTTGGTGAACAGCTCGATCTGGGCGATGGTCTGGTCGGCGAAGGAGTTGGACATCACGAAGCTGGGGTGGCCGGTGGCGTTGCCCAGGTTCAGCAGACGACCTTCGGAGAGCACCACGATGCTCAGCGGGTCACCGTTGGCGTCCGGGAAAGTGAACTCGTCGACCTGCGGCTTGATGTTCACGCGGGTGACATCGGTGCGGTGGTTCAGCGAGGCCATGTCGATCTCGTTGTCGAAGTGACCGATGTTGCCCAGCACGGCGTGGTTCTTCATCTGCTGCATCTGCTCGAAGGAGACGATGCCCAAGTTGCCGGTGGAGGTGATGACGATGTCGGCCTCGCCGATGGCCTCATCGATGGTGACGACCGGGAAGCCGTCCATGAGTGCCTGGAGAGCGTTGATCGGGTCGGCCTCGGTGACCTTGACCCGGGCGCCCTGGCCCTTGAGCGCCTCGGCGACACCCTTGCCCACGTCACCGTAACCGGCGATCAGCGCGGCCTTGCCGCCGATGAGCATGTCGGTGCCGCGGTTGATGCCGTCGATGACGGAGTGGCGGGTGCCGTAGCGGTTGTCGAACTTGGACTTGGTGACGGCGTCGTTGACGTTCATCGCCGGGAACGGGAGGGTGCCCTGCTCGGCGAAGTGGTACAGGCGGTGGACACCGGTGGTGGTCTCCTCGGTGACACCCTTGATCGCCTTGCCGGCCTCGGTCCAGCGGGTGGCGTCCTTACCGAAGACGCGGGAGAGCATGCCCAGGAAGGCCTGGTACTCGTCGGGGTCCTCAGCAGACGGCTCCGGGACGATGCCGTTGCCCTCGAAGATGGTGCCCTCGATCACGGCATTGGTGGCGTCGCCACCGTCGTCGAGGATCATGTTCGGCTTGTCGGCACCCCAGTCGAAGATCTGCTCCAGGCACCACCAGTACTCGTCGAGGGTCTCGCCCTTCCAGGCGAAGATCGGCACTCCTGCCGGGGACTCGGGGGTTCCGTCACCCACGACGACGGCCGCGGCGGCCTCGTCCTGGGTGGAGAAGATGTTGCAGGACGCCCAGCGGACCTCGGCACCGAGGGCGGTGAGGGTCTCGATGAGGACCGCGGTCTGGACGGTCATGTGGATCGAGCCGGCGATCTTCGCGCCGGCCAGCGGCTGCTCTTCGCCGTACTCACGGCGCAGCTCCATCAGGCCCGGCATCTCGTACTCCGCGAGACGGATCTGGTGACGACCGGCCTCAGCGAGCGACAGGTCCCGGACCCTGTACTCCAGACTTCCCGTCGAGTCGACTGCCAGGTCTGCGATATCTGCCATGGGGTGTGAACTCCTCGTCACGTTCGGTGTCGCCACAGGTGTACTACAGGTTCTGTAACTGCTGTGGTCTCTAGTGCCTGACACATACCTTATCCCCTCCCCCTGACAGGAACCGACTTACGGTCCCGACTCGACTCAGCTCAGCGCCTCGACGAAGGTCTCCAGGCCATCGGGGGCGTCCTCCGGGCCCTCCTCGAGCCCTCGGTCGAGCAGCTGCAGGGCCGCCTCCTGCAGGGCATCGGGGCACTGTCCGATGCCCTCCCGGATATAAGGGTGGTCATCAGCGGTCGAGGCGGAAGCGAATGGCGCGCCGGCCCAGATAGCGCCGATGGTGGCCGCGCACAGTCCGTTGGCAAAGTCGGGGTCGGCGTCCTCCCCGTCGTCGGGCCGCTCCCCATTCAGGGCAATCGTGGTGGCGTCGACCAGGACCTGCACCAGATCGGCACCTTCCAGGTCATCGCACTCATCCAGGAACTCGGCATTGGACTCGTCGGTGAACACGGTGGTGTCCCAGCTGCTCATGGTATGTCTCCCTCATCATCGTCGACACTGTCGCACCCCTGAGGATAGACGGATGGTCGGCAACAGCAACAGACCAACCACTTGAGGTCACGAAAATGTCTCGATCGACAGGCAATCACCGGACACTGTAACGGTTGGCGATTCGAACATTCCCAGCGGTAAGCAGTTCACGGAACACCATTCAAAAGTGGCCCCGACCACACTGTATATCTCAGACTCACAGGAAACACGTAACACTTCGGGGTTCACATGCGTTAAGAACTAGTGCTAGGGTTCAACTGAATCGTAACCATATCGTGACCTTTCGCGCCGGTCTTTTACACCACGGGCGCTATGAGAACACCACAGGAAGGAGGGCTTTCGTGGACTACGAAGTCACGCCGGAACGACCCGGCGACGGTACGCCTGACGAGCGTTCCTCCACCGCTCACCACGAGTCACTCCTGCGCGCCGAACGAGCCCGCGCCGCCCGCAGTCGACGCGCCCTGGGGTCCTTCGTCGTCGCCGGCCTCGCCGCCGCCACCGTTGTCGGTGTCGTGACCTGGCAGTCGGTCGCCAATGAGGAGGAAGGGCGCTCCACCCAGGTCCAGGAGAGCACGCACGAGACGTCTCTCCCGTCCGCCGCTCCCGACGACACAAGTGGGGACCCGTCGTCCCGCCCGGCTGTACCGGAGACCGGGGACGAGCCCGAGAACGACGGCGACGTCAGTGAGCAGGGTGCCGCCACCACCACGCAGGACCAGTACCTCGCCCCCAATACCTGGTACGACGGCCAGGGTTCCTACGAGGACAACCCCGGCTTCGGCGACGGTTCCGACGGCGACCAGGGTGCCGAGGGCACCGAGGGTAACGCCACCGGTGCCCAGGGTGAGGGTGACGGCGCGGAAGGCGCGGGTCCGGAGTCGCCCAACCTGCCCTCCGACGAGCACCCGTGGCTGACTGAACTGCTGCCGACGATCCCTGACCTCCCGACCGTCCCTGGTGAGTCCGATCCGTCCGGCGCACCGGACGAGGATGACGAGGAGAACACCGGGAACACGGAGACCGAGGAAGACGGGCAGAGCACCCCTGGTTCCTCCCCGGGAAACTCCTCTGAGCCGGCGAACCCCGCCGGTGACGTCGAAACCTCCTCGGCCGGCATGGAGCCGACCGAGCCCGGTGGCACCGGCAACACTGGGGACACCGCTGACACCGCTGACACCGACTCCACCGGTAACGACGACGAGGCCGCCGAGAGCCCCACCGTCACCGACACCACGGGGCCGAGCCCCGAGTAGTTGGTCGCTGGTCGGGGCGGCTCAGTCCACCGACTCGCCTGCGGCCTCCGGGGTGCCCACCATGGCGATGAAGAACTTGCCGGTGCCGGTGGCGATCACACGGTCGGCATCGGCCGGTACCCAGGCGGCCTGACCGGAACGCAGCACGGTCTCGCCGTCGAGATGCTGTCCGGACACCGTGCAGTCCCCGTCCGTGACCAGCACGATCGCCGGCCCCTCCACGTCAACCGACCCGCCGTCCGGTAGGACGCGCAGCCCGAACTCCGGCACCGGAATGTCATAGGTGCCGTCGGCACGTGCGGTCCTCACCTGGTTCTCCGACGCCGAGAAATCCATGACCTTCATCAACTCCGGCACGTCGATGTGTTTGGAGGTCAGTCCCCCGCGCAGCACGTTGTCGGAGTTGGCCATGATCTCCACGCCGGTGCCCTTCAGGTAGGCGTGCAGCTTCCCGGCGGAGAGGAAAATCGCCTCCCCCGGTGCGAGCACCACATGGTTGAGCAGCAGCGATATCAAGACCCCGGGATCCCCGGGGTACTGCTCGCTGAGGTCCAGGGCGGCAGCCGCCGCATCGGACGTCCATGACGGCGTCCCACTGTCGGCCGTCAGTACGTGGCATGCTCCCAGCACCGAGGAAAGCAGTATCTCTCGCCGGGCCGCGGGCAAGGTGATCCACGTGGTCACCAAGACGCGGAGAAGTTCGGCGCCGGAAGAGTCATCAGGCTGCACAGCTGCGTCCCTGCCGAGTCCCAGCAGGGAGGAATAGCGGTCTAGCTCGGTGGCACCGGCCTCCAGAAGTGCTGCGAAGAGCTTCTGGGTGCGGTCGACCGGACGGAATCCGGCCAGTGCCTCGAACGGTGTCAGGGCGACGATGAGTTCGGGTTTGTGGTTGTCGTCCTTGTAGTTGCGCTGGGCGGAGTCCAGGGCAATGCCGGCGGCGTTCTCCCGCGCATAACCAATCTTGGCCTGCTCCAGTGTGGGATGGGCCTGAAGGCTCAGCGCGCGGTCGGCGGCCAGCAGTTTGAGCAGGAACGGCAGGCGGTTCGCGCCGGCGGCATGACCGAGCTGCCCCACCGGGTCCTCGGTGATGCGCTGCTCCAGGGTCTCGCCGGTGTCGACGAGATCGCAGGGGGCACCTGGGTGGGCGCCGAACCACAGTTCGGCCTCGGGGTGGGCGGTAGGAACGGGTCGGCCGGTCAACTCCGCCAGTGCGGTCCGGGAACCCCAGGCATAGGTACGGATCCTGCCTTCGATCCGGTGGACGCTCACACCTGTCCTTTCGGTGTCATCGGAGAGTCTGCTGGGAGAGTCAGCACTGTAGGTCGTCGGGTCGGGTCGCATAGAAGTTCAGAATCTCCTCTACTAGCCCCGAATGACCCCCAACGCCTTGTCCACGATCGCGGACACCCGCTCATCGGTGGCCGCCTCCACGTTCAGCCGCAGCAGCGGCTCGGTGTTGGACGCCCGGATGTTGAACCAGGAACCATCGGACAGTTCCACGGTCACACCGTCCAGATCGTCGGTGGACCCCGACTCGTCGGCGAAGGCCTCGACGACGGCGGCGGTACGGCCCGCCTGGTCGTCGACCTGGGAGTTGATCTCCCCGGACGCCTCGTAGCGACTGTAGGCCTGCTTCAGCTCCGACAGTGGCTTGTCCTGGGTACCCAACAGTGCGAGCACATGCAGGGCGGCGAGCATGCCGGAGTCCGCGTTGAAGAAGTCGGAGAAATAGTAGTGGGCGGAGTGCTCGCCGCCGAAGACGGCGTTCTCCTCGGCCATCCGCGACTTGATGAAGGAGTGGCCCACCCGGGTACGCACCGGGGTGCCGCCGTTCTCCCGGACGATCTCGGCGACCGCCTTGGAGGTGATCAGGTTGTGGATGATCGTCGCGCCCGGGTTGTCGGCCAGGTAACGCTCGGCGATGATGCCGCAGATCGCCGAAGGCGGCACCGGCTCCCCGAGTTCGTCGACGATGAAGCACCGGTCGGCATCGCCGTCGAAGGCCACACCCAGGTCCGCACCCTGCTCCACGGTGAACTTCTGCAGGTCCACGATGTTCTCCGGGGCCAGCGGGTTAGCTTCGTGGTTGGGGAAGGTGCCGTCGAGCTCGAAATACAGCGGCTTGACGGTCACCGGCACGCCCGAGTCCTCACCGAGCACGGCGGGGACGGTGAGGCCGCCCATGCCGTTGCCGGCGTCGACGGCCACGGTCAGAGGACGGATGTCCAGGTCGACGAGGCCGTGCAGGAATGCCGCGTAATCCGCCAGCACGTCCTTCTCCGTACCGGTGCCGGCGGCACCGTCGTAGGCGGGCACACCGTCGACGAGCATGGCGGAGATCTCGGCCAGCCCGGTCTCCTGGCCGACCGGCCGGGCACCGGAGCGGCACAGCTTGATGCCGTTGTACTTCGCCGGGTTGTGGGAGGCGGTGAACATCGCTCCGGGGCAGTCTGCGGTACCGGAGGCGAAGTAGAGCTCGTCGGTGGAGGTCAGCCCCAGCGAGACGGTGTCCAGCCCCTGGCTGTTGACACCTTCGGCGAAGGCCCCCGACAGGCCCGGGGAGCTGTCACGCATGTCGTGGCCGACGACCACGGTGGAGGCGCCCTCGTTGCGCATGAGCAGGCCGAAGGCCGCACCGATGTCGCGGACGAGGTCGGCGTCGATACCGTCGCCCACCACTCCACGGACGTCATACGCCTTGATGACGGAGGCTATCGCCTCCGGGGTCCGAGTGTTCTGGTCAGTCATGTCCTTACTCCTGGTCCGTTGAATCAGTCATTCGTCAGAGGTGAGACGGCGGTCACCGTTCACCTGTGTCTTGCACAGCACGCAGGTGGCGCTGTGGTGCTCGGCCCGGCAGGTTCCGCCGTGAGGGGTGATGACCGGAAGGCTGCGGGATGTCCGCACGGCGCACGACCCGGGAGACCGGGTGCAGGGGTGCGGACGTGAGCGGTGCATCATCGTCACCGTCGCGGATCGACGGTGACTCCAATGCTGCGGCGAGGGCCTGCATCTCCTCGTCGGTGAAGTCGTCCTCGGCCAGGTAGGAGGAGTCCGCGATGCCGGGAACACCGGGCATCGCGGCCTGGTCGGGGTGCGCTGGATTCGTTTCGGTGACGGTGCCGACCCCCTCCTCCCACTCCAGACCCCATCCTTCAGGGACGGTCTGTCGGGAGAGGTGTCGCTCGCACAAATCCCAGCTGTGCGGGTCGTCACCGCGCTCAAGCTGGTTGATGGTGGCCATGCGTGCCGCGTAGTCGTAGCGCAGGGTGGCAATCGCAGGGGCGCCGCAACCGGGCCTGGAGCATCGTCGAAAGTCAGTCACGGTGTCCATCCTATCCCGGCCACCGCCGGGGTGCCGGACGGTGACTCCCCCGCCTGTCGAATCCGGGAACACCGGTGGACGGAGGATAGACTCGGCACCATGAACTCCACGTCACGTCCCCCGGTGCAGGGCTCCCCACGCGCTCTTGCCCGGGATACCCGGGGACGTGGTCTGCGCGGCGTGTTGATGCCGCGACTGCCGCGCTACGCGACACGCGCCGAGAAGTTCGACGCCGCAGTGCTGGACACCTACGCCCCGGTACTGGACCGGTTCGGGGAGCGGTTGGACGCACTGGACATCGCGGTGGATCTGGTGCCGCGGATGCGCCTGGACTCCGCGACATCCTACTGGTCGGACGAGGTCGCCGCCGATGGCGCGGTCCCCCTGGGCAGGCTGGTGCCCGCCGGGGTCGATGAGACCGGGGCCCCGACCCGACCCCGGTTGATCATCTTTCGTCGGCCGGTCGAGGTCCGCTCCGCCGACCGGTTGGACACCGAACAGTGGCTGCGTTTCATCATCGCCAGGTTGGTGGCGACCTACCTCAACATCTCCCCCGAGATGGTCGACCCCGGTGCCGCCAAGGACCTGTGACACCGGAAAGTCCCCGAGCCCGGCGAGGCCTCCACGGCAGCTCGTCCGTGGAAGATCGTTCCTACGGGTCTCACTTTCCGGGTCTCACTTTCCGGGTCTCACTTTTCGACTTTTCGTGGCATGGATCGAGCATTTGTGAGACCCGAAGAACATTTGCTGCAGGATCACGGGGCGACTGAGCATCTTGACGGCTCAGCACCTTGGCGGCCCCAGGGAGCAGACACAACTGAAGGCCTCCCCGACCGGGGAGACCTTCTCTGGTCGAGCTACGCCAGCCGCTTCTTCAGACGACGACGTTCGCGCTCGGAGAGCCCGCCCCAGATACCGAACCGCTCATCGTGCTCGAGGGCGTACTCCAGGCACTCGTCGCGGACCCCGCAGGCCTTGCAGATACGCTTGGCCTCGCGAGTGGAGCCACCCTTCTCCGGGAAGAATGCCTCAGGGTCGGTCTGCGCGCAGAGCGCCTGCTCCTGCCAGTCCTGCTCGATCGCGTCGAAGAGCAGGTCGAAGTCGCCGGTCAGGTCCGAGAAAGCCGCCGGCTCATAGTCGTCGATGTCGCCGCGCAGCAGATCGGGCAGCTCATTACCCTGCTGTTCCACGTTGCCGTCGATGGCCGCGGAGCCGTCGGAGAAGGGGCCACGAAAGGCGTCCGTCGGTTTGTCCACCGGTGTCTCCTCACTGCGTGCCGCGTACTCGCTGGGATGCTCAGTCGCTGAAGTGCTTGATCGTTGAAATGGTTTACCAGGGTGCCATGACCCCTTACACACCAGAGATTACACACGGGTAATTCCATGCCGTCAACCTTTCGACGGATCAGTTCCACAACTTGAGTCACATCAGTCACATCTGCCACATATTGCGTGCCCTACAGCACATTCACAGCATCCTGCCAGGCACCACATGTCGCAAGGTAGGACGCACTGGCCACAACATGTGGGCCGCCATCGTGACTTTCGGCGGTTCAGACACAAGATAGCGACCCCGCCCGAAAAAATTTCAGGTCACCGCCCCCTGCCGTCCCCCTCGGACCTCAGATATCACTGGAGTAGCGCAGACCACCGTCGGGCAGGTCGACTCCGGGCCAGACCCGCGCACCACCCTGGAGTTCACACCGGGCCCCGACCACCGCACCCTCGCCCACGACCGTGTCGATCAGATGGGCACGTGCACCGATCCGGGCACCGGCGGCGACCACACACCGTTCCACCGTGGCACCGGCCTCGATCTGCACCCCGTCGAAGATCACCGAGGTGTCGACCCGGGCCCCGGCCCCGATCTCCGCGCCGCGTCCGATCACCGTGCCGCCCAACAACAGGGCGCCGCCGGCGACCGCCGCGGACTCATCCACCAACGCCTCACCGTTGCGTCCCGCCAACAACGGCGACGGCGCAATGCCACGAACCAGGTCACTGGAACCCCGCACGAAGTCGTCCGGGGTTCCCAGGTCCCGCCAGTAGGCCTGGTCGACATGGCCGTACATCCGCTTACCCGTCGACAGGACCTCCGGGAACACATCCCGCTCCACCGACACGACCTGGTTCGCCGGGATCGACTCGATGATCTCGCGTTGGAAGACATAGCAACCGGCGTTGATCTGGTCGGTCGGCGGATCCTCGGCCTTCTCCAGGAATGCCTCGACCCGGCCGTCCTCGGCGGTGGGTACGCAACCGAACGCCCGTGGGTCGGCGACGCGGAGGAGATGGAGGGTCACGTCCGCGTCATTGTCCACGTGGGTCTGCAGCACCGAGCCCAGGTCGGTGCCACCGAGGATGTCACCGTTGAAGATCATCGCCCGGTCGTGGCGCAGCCGGGGCAGCACATTGCGGATTCCGCCGCCGGTGCCGAGGGGAGAGTCCTCGACAACGTACTCGATCTCCAGGCCCATCTCGGAGCCGTCACCGAAATGTTCCTCGAAGACCTCGGCCTTGAAGGACGTCCCCAGCACCACGTGGGTCATCCCGGCGGCCTTGATCCGGGCCAGCAGGTGCATCAGGAACGGGTACCCGGCCACCGAGAGCATCGGCTTGGGGATCGTATTGGTCAGTGGACGCAGACGCGTGCCCTTGCCTCCGACAAGGATGACCGCGTCTGTCCCGGCCGCGAGGTCGGCCTGTGCGCTCGGCACGTCGTGCTGGTGAGGGGAATTGTTATCAGCTCGATCAGTGTTCACACATGGCAGGTTATCGGACCCACCGGACTTCCGCAGTCAGCGGCGCGCCCGCTGCGCAAGGGCCACCGCGACCTTCCCCCGGGCCTTCAGTCCCACCCACAGCACCCACCGCACCGGAGCCTGCCACCATGCCGTCAGCCGTTCCGCCTGGAAGCGGTAGGCGCTGTCGTGGTGGGCCGGCAGCGTGATCTCCGGGTGCTTGCCCGCCGAGTGCCCCTTGGCGTGGGTGATCTCGGCGGCGGGGGTGAAGATGTTCTGCCAGCCGGCCCGTGCCAGCCGGTCGCCCAGGTCGACGTCCTCCATGTACATGAAGTAGCGCTCGTCGAATCCACCCACCGCGTCGAAGGCCTCCCAGCGCAGCAGCTGGCAGGAGCCGGACAGCCAGCCGGAGGTGCGTTCGGTGTCCATCACCGAGTCCGCCAGGTAGCGGCGGGTGAAGGGGTTGTTCTTCCACACCGGGGCCAGCAGGGCGTGCCCGATGCCCGCCCCCAGGGTGGGGATCGACCGGGCCGAGGGGTACACCGACCCGTCGACCTCACGGATCAGTGGACCGACGGCCCCGGCGGTGGGATGACGCCGGGCGGCGGCGACCATCTCGTCGATCGAGCCGGGGTCGAAGACCACGTCCGGATTCGAGATCAGCACGAACTCGCCGTCGATCTCACCGGCGGCCCGACGGTCCCGCAACGCCTCGACCCCGGCGTTCATCCCCGCGCCGTAGCCGATGTTGCCGCCGGTGTGCAACAGCTCCACACCCTCGCGCTCAGCGGCGGCGGCCTCCGGGGCACCGTCGGTCGACCCGTTGTCCGCCATCACCACCACCGCGCCAGCGGAGGATGCGGCGGGCACGGAGTCGAGGAACCGGGTGAGGTACTCCCCCGGCGAGTAGGTGACGGTGACGATGGCGATCGGGGCACTCGGGGCATTCGGCTTCACAGCGGATCATCCTATCGCGAGACCGCGCGCCAGCCCGTCCTGCCACGCAGGAGGAACCACACCCATAGTGCGTTCCCAGGGCCCCAGGTCCAGGACGGACCACGGTGGGCGCGCCGCCGGGGTGGGCCAGTCGGCGGTGGTGCAGGACGCCACACGTGCCGGATCATGCCCTGTCGCCGCGAACACCTCCCGTGCCAGGCCGCACCAGCTCACCGGTTCGCCGGAGTTCTGGAAGTGCAGGACGCTCCCCTGCCCTGCCCGCCCTGCCTGCCCGGAGTGGCCCGTGCCTCCGCTGTGCAGCACCTCGGCGAGCTGCCACAGACCCGCCGCCAGGTCCGCAGCGTAGGTGGGGCGTCCCACCTGGTCGTCGACCACCGACGGATCGACACCCCGGTCTGCCAACGCTGCCATGGTCGCCACGAAGTCGCGCCCCGGTGCGTGCGGACCCGACCAGACCCAGGAGGTACGCACCACGGTTCCTCCGGCGGCGAGGACGTCGACCTCCCCGGCGGCCTTCGTCCGACCGTAGACGTTCGCCGGGGCAACCGGGTCATCGATGCGCCACGGGCGGGGCGAGCCGTCCTCCACCGGCGGAGCGCCCGAGAAGACGTAGTCCGTGGACACGTGGATGAACCGCACGCCCTCCCCGGCGGCGATGTCGGCGAGCTCACCGGGCGCGACGGTGTTGACCGTCTCGACCTGCACGGCGTTGGTGTCGTCCTCCGCCCCGTCGACATCGGTCCAGGCACCACAGTTGACCAGCACGTCCACCCCGGCGAGCAGGTCGCGGGCCGCGGCGGCGAAGTCGGACGTTCCGGCTGCCGTGAGATCCAGGTCGGCGCGGGTGACCGGCTGTGCGCCACATGACACCAATTCCCGGCCAACTTGCCCGGTTGCCCCGGTGACCAGTACTTTCACCGTTCTTCTCCTCTCGGGTGACGCACGCGATAGTGCGCAGGCTACATCCCTCACGGTAATGTTGTCCCATTCCTCCGGTTCACTGACGTGCCCGACACTCTTCTAATGCTAGAACTGTTAACCGGTAACGCCTGAACCTGCCCGAAAGTCCCGAAAGGTGAGAGATGAGCGATAGCGGAGGCTCCCGCGGCGACTCCCATGGTCGCCACAGTCGCCACAGCCGTGACGCACGCGAAGCCCGTAAGTCCTACGAGACGCCCGAAGAGCGGCGCGCTCGGCAGGAGCGGGCGGCTCGACGTGCCGCCGCTCAGCGCTCGACCTCCGGACGGGAAGGCTCGGGCCACTCGGCGTCCGGCCGTGCCGCAACCGCCACATCCGCCACCGCTGCCTCATCGAGGCGCGGGCGTCCCGGAAAGAAGAACCGGACCCGCCAGCTCGGGTCCGGCCCAGTCAAGGGAGTCCTCGCCGCCGTCTCCGCCGTCATGCTCATCGGCGGCACGTACGGCCACTTCACCTTCGGCAACATCGGCTCCGACCTGAGCCAGGCCGGTGGCCTCAACCTCGGCGACCAGAAGGACGGTGCCACCGACATCCTCCTGGTCGGCATCGACTCCCGCACCGACGCCCACGGCAAGGAACTCACCCAGTCCGAGATCGACATGCTGCGGGCCGGTGAAGAGGACACCACCAGCACCGACACCATCATCCTGATCCGCGTGCCCAACGACGGCTCCTCGGCCACCGCGGTATCGATTCCCCGTGACACCTACGTCGACGGCGGTTCTGACCTCGGCAACGTGAAGCTCAACGCCGTCTACGGGCAGACGAAGTTCTACAAGACCAAGGAGCTCGAGGAAGAAGCAGCGACTGCCGGGGATCAGTCTAATGAGCAGGAGATCGAGAAGGAGTCCTCGCAGGCGGGCCGGGAGGCTCTGGTCACGACTGTCGCCGATGTCACCGGCATCACCGTCGACCACTACGCCGAAGTCGGCCTGCTCGGCTTCGTCAACCTCACCAACGCCGTCGGCGGCGTGGACGTGTGTCTCAACAATGCTGTCGATGAGCCCAACTCGGGTGCGAAGTTCCCGGCCGGTCAACAGACCCTCGACGGACAGGACGCGCTGAGTTTCGTGCGCCAGCGCTACGACCTGCCACGCGGAGACCTGGACCGGATCACCCGCCAGCAGGTCTACATGGCCAGCTTGGCCAACAAGGTGCTCAGCACCTCCACCCTGACCAGTCCTTCAAAGTTGAGCGACCTGCGTTCGGCCATCGAGAGCTCCGTGGTGCTCAACGAGGGGTGGGACGTGATGGGTCTGGCCACCCAGATGCAGAACCTGGCCGGGGGCAATGTCACCTTCGAGACCATCCCGGTGACCAGCATCGACGGCACCGGTGACGCCGGCGAATCCGTGGTCACCGTCGACAAGAACCAGGTCCACGCCTTCTTCGATGACCTGGTCGGGGAGAGCGGCGGTTCGAACGATTCAGACGACTCCGACTCGGACTCCGGGGAGGACTCCGGCGAGTCCTGGGAGGACATCGGTGAGTACGCCCCGGCAGGCTCGGTCGTCGGTGTCTACAACGCCAGCGAGGTCGGCGGACTGGCCGCCCGCGTCGGCGACCTCGTCGCCGGGGCAGGCTACGCCGTCGGAGAGGTCGGCAATGCTGCGGAGACCGGTGTCTCCGAGAGCCAGGTCAACGTCGCCGACCCCAACGACCCGGCTGCCCGCGGTCTCGCCAAGCAGCTCGGTGGGCTCAAGGTCGTCGAGGACTCGTCACTGCCGGCCGGACAGATCAACGTCACCCTCTCCGGCACCTACGACGGCCCCGGCACCTCGGACTCCGGCGTGGACGAGCCGCTCGAGGCCATCGGCGGCGGCTCCGGCGACAGTGACGGCGACTCCAGCGGTTCAGGGGACACCGCCGGCTCAGGCGACTCCGGCGATATTGTCGGAACCCCCGGCACCGACGCCACCGGCGAGGATGTCCTCGGCAACTCCGGCGACCATGTCGGTGGCTCGGAGACCTCGGAGGAGACCTCCAGCTCGCAGCCCGAGAGCATCGACGCCGGTGGCGACGGACCCCTCTGCGTGAACTAGCTGGCTCAGTCCCACGGGAAGCGGAGGTACTGGCGTACCGGCCGGGCCCGACCCGAGACAGCCCACGCGCGGGGGATGGCGTCGGCGATCTGGGACGCAGACACCGGGACACCGGCACCGTCTCCCCCGATGAACCGGCCACCACCGGCAGCCTGCTGTGCCGCGACCGCTGCCGCCCGCGCATGCAGCGCCGCCGCTTCGTCCGCCACATGGTCGGCGTTGCCGAGCTGAGCGACCGACTGCGCCATCAATGCCCCGGCCAGGCCGGACAGCACGTCACCGGACCCGGGCGTCGCGCCCCATGAGGTACCTGCGTCGATGCAGTACACCGACACGGTCTGCTCGTGGCCCTCCTCCCCCACGACCGGACGCTCGACCACCACGGTGTGCCGGCCCTTGAGCAGCACCCCGCACTGCAGTCCGCGGGCCATGGCCACGGCGGCACCGATACGGTCGGCGTCCGGATCCGGGATGTCCACGTCCCGGGCCGCAGACGTCCCTGCCCCCGTGGACACTGTCGCCGCCAACCGCCGGAACTCCCCGGCATGCGGGGTGAGCAGCGTGGAGGACTCCCGGGCAATCAGGACGTCCAGCAGCGCGGGGTGTTCGGCGAGCACGGTGATCGCGTCGGCGTCGATGAGCAGCGCCTCCTCGCGTCCCAGCAGTTCGGTCAGCTCCGCCACGGCCTCATCCCCGGTCCCCCGCCCGGGGCCCACGACCCAGGCCTGGACCCGGCCGCACCGGGACAGGTCCGGTGCCCAGATGACCTCCGGGGTGGCCCGCAGGACTTCCGGGGCCCCACCACCGATGTAGCGCACCATCGCGCTGGTGGTCCGCACCGCGCCCGTGGTGGCCAGCACCGCTGCCCCCGGATAGGTCTCCGAGCCCGCACACACCCCCACCACGCCCTGGGTGTACTTGTCGTCGTAGGGGCCCGGTTCCCGGGCCACCCCCACATGCGTGGTCGGCACCGGGACCAGTCCGCTGTCCCCCAGGTCCCACGGCCCGCCGAGGTCCAGGGTGCCGACCGCGGGCGTCCCGTCACGGTACGGACTGGCCGGCACGGCGATCGACGCCCGCACCTTGAGCGTGGTCTCCTCGCGGAGTTTCCAGAGCTCCTGGGCTATGCTCCGGCCGTCGTCCAACGTCGGGTCGGCGAGGACGACCTGCCCGCAGTAGGCGTTCACCGCGTGTGCCCGTCGCAGACTGCCGAAGGTCACCGTCATATCCGCGATGACATGACCGGGTGCGCGGTCGTTGTCCAGGACCGACTGCCCCGCCGGATCGCGCGGGGAGTCCACCACGACCGGTTCCGGTGTCGCCCCGGTGTCGGCCTCGATGCCGGACGGCACGTCCACGGCAAGCACCGGGATGAACCGCATTCCGGCGAAAGCGAACAATGTCGCCGCCACCGGGTCCAGCCCGCCGGCCCCGCCGAGCCCCAGCACGCCGTCGACGACCAGCCGGAATCGTGACCCCTGCGGCCACACCTCGTCCAGTTCGATGACGGTACCGCCGGCCCGGGTGAAGGCATCCAACGCCGGCTGGTGCACCCTGAGCTCCCCGGTGTCCCGGTCGGTGCCGAGCAGGACCGCATCGACGTCCCACCCGTCCTCGGCCAGCGATTCACCGGCGTACAGTGCATCGCCACCGTTGCCCCCGCCGCCCACGGCCAGCAGCACCCGGGATGCTCCGGTGAAGAACGGTTCGCGGGCGAGCATCACCCGTGCTGCCGCGGCGACCGCACCGGCGGCGGACTGCATGAGCTCGTCCTCGCGGGTCTGCGCGTCCAACAAGGGGGCTTCGGCGGCACGGATCTCGTCGGCGGTGAATGCCAGGGAACGCTGGTATTCTCCCAGCGTATTGTGATGGTGTGTGGTCATGTTTCCACGCTACGGGCACTAAGCTCTGTACGCATGACGCAGCCCCTGACCGCTACCCCACACCCTCTCGCTGCACCGTGGAGGTCCTGGGTGAACCTGACGTTGGTCGGCTACACCGGGGTGGTCATCGCGCTGACCCTGCTGAAGTCCTTCTACACCATCGGACTGTTGTGGAAGCCGGAGAATCAGCACCACCAGGAACTGCGTCTGGTGCCGTTCCAGATCATCCAGGACGCGAACTCGACCTTCAGCGCGGTCTTCGACATCCTGGGCAATCTGGCACTGTTCGTCCCCCTCGGCATCATGCTGATGATCGTGGTGCGACGGGCGCCGGTCGTGCTGGGGATCGCCCTGTTGTTCAGCCTGGGTATCGAGGTCACCCAGTACATCTTCTCCCTGGGTCGCAGTGATTCCACCGACGTGATCTGCAACGTGGCCGGTGCGGGTGTCGGCGCGTGGATCGCCACCTGGTTCTCCTCCCGCCCCGGGTGGTCCCGGCACTGGCACCGGGCGCTGACGGTCATGGTTGCGGTGACGGTGGTGGTGTTCGTGGTCCTGGTGATCCTGGGGCCGACGTTGGGCGATCCGACCGCGGTCGTCCCCGCCTAGTGCCGGGTGGACGAACCGAGCAGATAAACTCCAGGGCATGGATCTCATGGCCCCGCTGCTGGCGTCCGACGCCGCCTCCCCCCGGTTGACCACCTACACCGATGCTGGACGTATGGAGCTGTCCGCCGAGACGGTGGCGAACTGGGCGGCGAAGGGCGGCAACCTCATGGTCGGGGAACTGGGGCTGGGCCCCGGGGACGTCGTCGCCGTGGACGCCCCGGCGGACTGGATGCCCGCGGTACTGGTGTTGGGCTGTTGGCGGGCCGGGGTGGCGGTGTGCTCGCCGGACTCGCCCGCTTTCGACGCGGCAGCCACACTGCTGACCACCGATGCCGACGCCCACCCTGACTTCGGCGGGGAGGTGCTGTTGCTGTCCACCGATCCTTTCGGACGCGGCGTCGGCGAGGCCGGCGGGGACGTCCCCTTCGGTATCATGGACCTGTCCCCGGAACTGCGGGTGCAGGGTGACCGCTACGCCGGACCGGAGACCGGGGAGGACGCCGTCCTGCTGGTCGATGCGTCGGGTGCGACGGTGAGCGGGACTGACCTGCGGGCGCGGGCCGTGGAGCGTCACGGTGGCAGCGTCGGCTCGGGCGACACGGTCCGGGCGGTCGGTGGCGCCTGGTCGGACACCGACGGTCTGGTCGACTGCCTGCTGCCACTGTTCACCGGCGGGTCGGTGGTGGTCAGCACCGATGACACCGCCGAACGACTCGCCGAGATCGCAGCCACGGAACGCGGCACGGTGGTCTGAACCGGGCTGGGCCGGGCTGAACCGGGCTGGGCCGGGCTGGGCCGGCGCAGCGTCTCAGGCGGTGATGACCCGCCCGGCAATGTCGCGGGCCTGGTCAAGCGCCTGCTCGTCGTCCCCGGTGCTGGTGAAGTAACCCTGCACCAGGAAGGGTTGCAGGTACTCCCCGTTGTCGATCGCGAGGTTGAGCGTCAGGCTGAACTGGACGCCGTCCTCGGCACCAGCCTCGGTGTCCTCCGAATCTCCGGTGTCCTCGGTGGCCTCCGTGTCCTCGGTGTCCTCGGTGTCTTGAGCGTCCTCAGCATCCGACTCCACGATGGTGTAGACCGCCAGATCACCGCCGGGGGTCTCCCCCGCATCAGCTTCGACGAGGGTGGCACCGGCCTCGTCCAACGCCGGCTGGATCCCCTCGACCACCTCGTCGCGGTCCACCGGCATCATCTGCCCGTCCAGCGGCCCCAGGGTCACCACCGCGTAGCTACCGGCCGAACGGTAACCGAAGGCGACGGTGCCTGGTGTGTCCTCCGGTAGTGTCTCCAGGGACTGCCAGTGTGAGGGGAGCTCGAGGGAGCGCCCGGAGTCCCCGATGGAAAACGTCAGATTCTCGCCCATGACAGCCAACCTACCTGAGCTACCGGACATCGGCGCGACGGTCACGCCACAGGCCTCCGGCGGTCAGTGCCACGAACCAGCCGAGGATGATCACCACGCACATCACGGCACTGATGTTGAGGTCCAGGCCGTAGACGTCCTCACCGTAGACCAGCTGCATCTGTCGCTGGCCAGGGCTGACGGCGGCGATGGGCCGCAGCCAGTCGTAGGTCTGTGCAAACGAGCCGATCATGCCATCAATGACCATCAGCCAGGCGATGGGCAGTGCCACCGCACCGACCTGGCTGCGCACGACACACGCCAGGCCCACGGTCATCGCCGCGAAGGCCACGGAGGCGAACAGGTTCGCGGTGAGGTTGGCGACCTCGCTTCCCACGAGGTCCAGCCCACCGCCGAAGAGGATCGCCGACAGCATGGCCAGCCCGACGCCGAGCAGGTACAGCACGGTGGTGAACACCGTGGTCACGATGACCTTCGAGAGCACCCACAGTGACCGGGAACGCTGGGTGAGGAATGCCTGGGCGTGCATGTGGTTGCGGATGTCGCCGGCGGTGGTTGCCGCGGCGAAGACGATGGCGATCAGCTGGAAGATCATCGCCCCGCTGTTGAGGGTCGACCACGAGGCGACCGGGTCCGACTCGGCGGAGAACCACATCACCAGCGTCACCGGGCCGAAGAGGGAGCCGGCGAGCAGGACCGCGTAGATCAGGGTGGAGCGCACCGACAGGACCTTGGTGGTCTCCGAGCGCAGGGAGTTGAGGAAAGCGGTCATCGTCCTAGTTCCTTTCGGCGGTGAGATCGGCGGACACATCGTCGGTGCGGTACTCCTGGGCGGACGAGGTGGCCGCGAGGAAGCGGGACTCCAGGTCATCTGCCTGGGTCTTGAGCCCGGTCACGGGCACGCCGGCGGTCAGGGCGATCTCGGCGACTGCGCGGCGGACGTCGGCTTCCCCGGAACCGTCCGGGATGGCGACGACGAGTTCAGGACGCTGCGCTGCCGCAGCGTCCGCAGTACCGTCTGCGACCTCGAAGCCGGCTCCGCGCAGTGCGGCACCGAGGGTTCCCCCGGACGCCTGGTCCGCGGTCTCGACAAGCACCCGGGATCCGCCGGCGAGGAACTCCGCCATGGAATGCTCGCCGATCATCCGGCCCTTGCCGACGACGACCAGACGGTCGGCGGTCAGCTGCATCTCGGAGAGCAGGTGCGAGGAGACCAGAACCGAACGGCCCTCGGCGGCGAGGGCACGGATCGTCCGGCGCATCCAGCTGACACCCTCGGGGTCCAGCCCGTTGACCGGTTCATCGAGGATGAGGTGCTTCGGGTCGCCGAGCAGTGCCCCGGCAAGGCCCAGCCGCTGCTTCATGCCGAGGGAGTAGCCGCCGACGCGCTTGTCACCGGCTGCGGTCAGTCCGACGATCTCAAGGCACTTCTCCACCCGGGAGTCGAGGATGCCGGCACCACGGGCGAGCACCCGCAGGTGGGAACGGCCGCTTCGTCCCGGGGTGAACCAGGTGGCTTCCAGCAGTGCGCCGGCAAGGGAGGGCTTGTCGTGGACGGTGGCGAACGGCTGACCGTCGAACAGTGCCTGGCCTGCGGTAGGGCTGTCGAGGCCGAGGATGCAACGCATCGTGGTGGACTTGCCTGAGCCGTTCGGCCCGAGGAAGCCGGTGACTGCGGCATCAGGGACGTGGAAGGAGAGGTCGGAGACGGCTTGGTGTTTGCCGTAGTTCTTCGAGAGGGACTCAACTGTGATCATGGTGTCCATGATCGTCGGTCAGGACGCCACGATCATCGGCCCGCGGGTTGATTGTCCACGGTCATACCGCGGTATGACCCGTTAGTCCTCGAGGGCGCGGGAGGCGTCCACCAACCCGTGGCGGACGGCGAAGAGCACAGCGTGCACCCGGTCCCGCGAGCCGGTCTTCGCCAGGATCCGTCCAACATGCGTCTTCACCGTCGGCAGCGAGACGAAAAGCTGCCGGGCGATCTCCGGGTTGGAGTAACCACGGGCGACCAGCACCAGAATCTCCCGCTCCCGCGGAGTCAGCGGGTCGACCAGCCCGAGGTCGTCGTCCTCGTCCGGGGTGTCTGCACCAGATCCGCCGCTGGCCTCCACACCAAGGTGGGACGCGCCGCCCCGCACCTGCCGCAGCAGCCGCGCCGTCGCCTTCGGCGAGATCACCGCAGAGGCCTCCCCCACCGTGCGCACCGCGTCGATGAGATCCTCCGGGTCGGTGTCCTTGAGCAGGAAACCGCTGGCCCCGGCGGCGATGGAGTTCATCACGTACTCATCGTTGTCGAAGGTGGTGAGCACCACCACCCGGGTCGGTTCGCCACCGGGTCCGGCCACACCGGATTCGAGAACCTCCCGGGTCGCGGCGATACCGTCCAGGTTCGGCATCTGCACGTCCATGAAGATGACGTCCACCGGCTGCGAACCAGCCAGTTCCACCGCCTCCACCCCGTCAGCAGCCTGCCAGACCACCTCGACATCGTCCTGGGAGTCCAGCACCATCGCGAACCCTGCCCGGACCAGTTGCTGGTCATCGGCCAGTCCGACCGTGACCGTCCCACTCCGGGGCTCGCCTACAACACCCACTGCTCTCACACCTCCACTGTCACATCGACGCGCCAACCGCCGACGTAGATGTCCGATGCTCCCCAGTCTGCCGTACCACCGTGGATCCCGGCGCGTTCCCGCAGCCCCACCAGTCCCTGACCTCGTCCGTCCGTGGACAGATCTTCGCCGACCAGGCTGCTGCCCGGGGCATTGTCCACGGTGATCCGCAGCTTTCCGGGGACGTTCCAGTCCAACTGCAACCGGCAGGTGGTCGGCCCGGCATGCTTCAGCACGTTGGTCAGCGACTCCTGGACCGTGCGGAACACACTGAGGCCCACCGCCACATCCACCTCCACCGGGTTGCCCAGCACCCGGTAGTCCACACGCAGCCCGGCGCGCTCGGCATCCTGCACCAGGGCAGGCACACCGGCAAGCCCGGGTGGGGTATCGGTACGGCGTGCGGGGGTTCCGGAGTCGTCCCGCAGGACGCTGAGCAGTTGGCGCATCTGCGTCAGGGCGTCCCGCCCGGTGCTGCTGATCGTGTCGAGGGCCTCGATGGCCTTCTGCGGGTCCTTGCGTCCGGCGTAGCGTCCGCCATCGGCCTGGGCGATCACAGCGGTCAGCGAATGGGCGACGATATCGTGCATCTCCCGGGCGATCCGGGTGCGCTCGGCGGCCGCGGCGAGTTCCACCCGGGTCGCCAGGTTCTCCATGCGTTCCTGCTGGCGACGGGTGGTCATGCCCAGCTGCCAGAACAGTCCGATCGACAGCACCGCGACGAGAACCAGGACGACCAGAATGAACCCCGTCTTCCCCATCCAGGCGGGCTCCAGCGCGTCCGCCGGCTGCACCCCGTAGACCTCCGTCAGCACGAAGACCACCACGGACACCACGGACCCGGTCAACAGCAGGGCCAGCCACATGCCACGTCGCTGCCGGATGAACGCGGAAATGAACCACGATTCGTAACAGACCACCAGGTAGGCCAGGAAGTAGATCCCGGACATCCCCGCTGCTGCGAGGACCATCCCCACCGCCACGACCGCCAACCCGACTTCGGGACGCCAGCGCTGCACCAGCAGACCGACGAACACCAGGGTGTAGCCGACCGTCAGGATCACCGCAGGAAGGGTTTCACTGACGTAGAAGGCATTGGACACGTCGGTGATCCCGAAGAACAGGAACACGGCACACTGGATCACCAGCTGCAGCCAGAAACCACGGTCGCGCCAGAACCGGGTGGACGTCGCACTTGTCGCCGGCGAGGTCCGGGGAGACACGGATCGGGTACTCACGGACGTTCATCCTACGGAAGTCGCCACCTGCGCCCCATCGTCCTGCGGTATGATTCCCCACCATGGCTGACGTCGTCTTCGAGAACGTGGACATCCGCTACCCGGGTGCCTCCTCCCCCACCGTCCCAAACCTCAACCTCACCATCGGTGACGGCGAGTTCCTCGTGCTGGTCGGTCCGTCGGGCTGCGGTAAGTCCACCATCCTGCGCTCCCTTGCAGGACTGGAGCCCACCAGCGCCGGGTCGATCTCCATCGGTGGCCGCAACGTCACCGGTGTCGAGCCGGGCGACCGGGACATCGCGATGGTCTTCCAGGACTACGCGCTGTACCCGCACATGTCGGTGCGGGAGAACATGGGCTTCGCCCTGACCATCGCCAAGCGCCCCAAGGCCGAGATCGAGGAGCGCGTCAACCACGCCGCCGACCTGCTGGACCTGGGCGACTACCTGGACCGAAAGCCGAAGGACCTCTCCGGTGGCCAGCGTCAGCGTGTGGCGATGGGCCGGGCGATCGTGCGGGAACCGCAGGTGTTCCTCATGGACGAGCCGCTGTCGAACCTGGACGCGAAACTGCGCGTGCAGACCCGTGCGCAGATCGTGAAACTGCAGCACGACCTGGGCGTCACCACCGTGTACGTCACCCACGACCAGGTCGAGGCGATGACCATGGGTGACCGGGTGGCGGTGCTGAAGGACGGCGAGCTGCAACAGGTCGACAGCCCGTCGGAGCTCTACAACAATCCGGTGAACTCCTTCGTCGCCGGGTTCATCGGGTCCCCGGCGATGAACCTGATGGAACTGCAGGCCGACGCGTCCGAGGTCCCCGGACTGGGGGTGGAGCGTCCGGCGGGGGTGGCCGGCGCGCTGCTGGTGGGCGTGCGTCCGGAACACCTGCTGGCCGCTGCGTCCGATTCCGCTGCGTCCGATTCCGCTGCGACCGACGTCAATGCCGGAAGCGGCCTGCACGGCGAGGTGACCCTGGTCGAGGAGCTCGGCGCGGACGCCAACATCTACGCCCAGACCGCCGTCGGCCAGGTCACCGCCCGCACCCACGATGACCCGGACTCCCTCCCCGGCATCGGGGGTGGGGTGGAGTTCACCCTCTCCCCCTCCGCCCGGGTGCACTTCTTCGACCAGGAGTCCGGTCAGCGCGTGGGATGACCCCGGTTGCCCCCGAAAGTGGGACACGGGGGCCGCTGAGTTACTACACTCGACGCAAGGATCACGCACACCCGGTTCACCCGGTGCGCGTCCCACCTGTCCACGTACCTGGTGTACCGAATCAGAAAGGTCCGGCCATGGCCCACCTCTCAAAGAAGATCCTGGCGACGCTCGCCGCTGTCGGCCTGGGCGCCGGGCTGGCGTCCTGTTCCTCCGACGACGACGGTGGCGACGCCACCCCCACGAACACCGAGGGCCGCGGCCCGATCACGTTCGCCATGGGCAAGAACGACACGAACAAGCTGCGTCCGATCATCGACAAGTGGAACGAGGAGAACCCGGACGAGGAGGTGACCCTGCAGGAGCTCGCCGGTGAGGCGGACGCCCAGCGTGAGACCCTCGTGCAGTCCCTGCAGGCCGGTCAGTCCGACATCGACGTCATGGCACTCGACGTGGTCTGGACCGGTGAGTTCGCCGCCAACGGCTGGATCGACCCGCTCACCGACGACCTGGAGGTCGACACCTCCGACCTGCTGGAACCCACCGTGGAATCCGCAACCTACAACGACACCCTCTACGCGCTGCCGCAGAACACCAACGGCCAGCTGCTCTACCGCAACACGGACATGGCGCCGGACGAGGCGGAGACCTGGGACGACGTCATCTCGACCTGTGAGGACGTCACCGCCGACAACAACGACTGCCTGATCACCCAGCTCAAGCAGTACGAGGGCCTGACCGTGTCCACCGCCGGCTTCATGTCCGGATGGGGCGGCGGCATCGTCGACGACGAGGGCGAGGTCAACGTGACCTCCGACGAGTCCCGCGAGGGCCTGCAGGCCCTGGTCGACGCCTACGAGGACGGCACCATCTCCCGCTCCTCCACCGGCGCGACCGAGGAGGAGACCAACCTGGCCTTCACCCAGGGCCAGAACGCCATGGCGATCAACTGGCCGTACATGTACACCGAGGCCGAGGCCGAGGGTTCCGCCATCGCCGGCAAGGTCGAGGTCCAGCCGCTGGTCGGCAAGGACGGGGTGGGTGTCTCCACCCTGGGTGGCTACAACAACGCCATCAACACCAACTCGGAGAACAAGGCGACCGCCCTGGACTTCATGGAGTTCATCATCAACGAGGACAACCAGCGTTCCTTCGCTGAGGCGTCCTTCCCGCCGGTGCTGTCCTCCATCTACGAGGACGAGGACCTCATCGAGGAGTTCCCGTACCTGCCGGCCCTGCAGGAGTCGCTGGAGAACGCTGTGCCGCGCCCGGCGTCCCCGAACTACGACGAGCTGTCCAAGGCCATCCAGGACAACGCCTACGCCGCCATCACCGGCGGTAAGAGCGTCGAGTCAGCGACCGACGACATGGCGTCCGCGATCGGCAACGTCAGTTAGTCCCGCTCTCCACGCCCTCACGCCCGTCAGCCTGCTCCAGGCTGTCGGGCGTAGTGCATTACCGATAAGGTCTTCCTTGTGACTGACACCTCACCCCACCCCGGCAGTGCCGCCACGGACAGCTCCGCGCGCGCCTGGCCGCCGAAGAAGAAGCGTGACCTGCGTGCCCTCTGGCTGGTCGGGCCCAGTCTCGCCCTGCTGGCGGTGGTCATCGGCTACCCGGTGGTACGCGCCCTCTACCTGTCGTTCCAGGCCGACCGGCACCTCGACCCGGACACCGGCATGTTCGTCGACGGTGGCTTCGCCGGACTGGACCACTACCTCTACTGGCTGACCAACCGGTGCATGTCCGCCACCGGGGAGGCCACCACCTGTGCGCCCGGCAACCTGGCGACGGACTTCTGGCCGGCGGTGGGCGTCACCATGTTCTTCGTGGTCATCACCGTGGCCCTGGAGACCGTCCTGGGCCTGTGGATGGCGATCACCATGTCGAAGTCCTTCTGGGGTCGCAGCCTGCTGCGTGCCGCCGTCCTGATCCCGTGGGCGATCCCCACGGCGGTGACCGCGAAGCTGTGGCAGTTCATCTTCGCCCCCAACGGCATCATCAACTCCACGCTCGGCCTGGACATTGCCTGGACGACCGACCCGTGGGCCGCCCGCTTCGCCGTGATCATCGCCGACGTGTGGAAGACCGCGCCGTTCATGGCGCTGCTGATCCTCGCCGGTCTACAGATGGTCCCCGGCGGCGTGTACGAGGCCGCCCGGGTCGACGGGGCATCGAAGTGGCAGCAGTTCACCCGCATCACCCTGCCGCTGATCAAGCCGGCACTGATGGTGGCGATCCTGTTCCGCACCCTCGACGCGCTGCGCATGTACGACCTCCCGGTCATCATGATCAGCGAGTCCACCAACTCCCCGACCGCGGTCATCAGCCAGCTGGTCATCACCGACACCCGCTCGGGCAACTTCAACTCCGCCTCGGCGGTGTCCACCCTGATCTTCCTGATGGTCTTCGTCATCGCCTTCATGATGGTGAAATACCTGGGTGCGAACGTCGCGGGGCCCCAGAACATGCCGAAGGCGCAACGTAGCAGTCTGCGCGGCCGGCTGTCGTCACTACGGTCGCCGAAACACCCGTCGGGACAGGACGCACCACCGGACGTACCGGACGCACCCGCCGCGACGGGTGCGGCGACCGGAGCGTCCGGCAGCAACGGAGCGTCCGGCGAGACTGAAAGGGACCGGCGATGAAGACCAGCATCCGCAGTTACGTCAGCAACTACGCCGCCGTGATCATCATCCTGGTGTGGGCCCTGGCACCGTTCTACTGGATGGTCGTCACCGCCTTCCGCGACAAGGCGCACACCTTCTCCACCAACCCCTTCCCCAGTCACCTCACGCTGGAGAACTTCCGGGAGGCGATGGCCACCGACGCGGGCAACAACTTCCTGCGCGCGATCGGCAACAGCCTGATCATCGGCTTCGCCACCACCGCCATCGCCCTGCTCGTCGGCGTGTTCACCGCCTACGCCCTGGCCCGGGTGGACTTCCGCGGCAAGGGATTCGTCACCGGCATCATCCTGGCTGCCTCGATGTTCCCGGGCATCGCCCTGGTCACCCCACTGTTCCAGCTGTTCAGCAACATCGGCTGGATCGGCACCTACCAGGCGATGATCATCCCGAACATCTCCTTCGTCCTGCCCCTGACGGTCTACACGCTGACGTCCTTCTTCCGGGAACTGCCGTGGAAACTCGAGGAGGCCGCCCGGGTGGACGGTGCGTCCCGCGGTCTGGCGTTCCGCAAGGTCATCCTGCCGCTGGCCGCCCCGGCCCTGTTCACCACCGCCATCCTGGCGTTCATCGCCACCTGGAATGAGTTCATGCTGGCCAAGCAGCTCTCCACCACGTCGACGGAGCCGGTGACGGTGGCGATCGCCCGCTTCACCGGCGCCAGCGCCTTCCAGTACCCCTATGCCGCGACGATGGCCGCCGGTGCGCTGGTGACCATCCCGCTGGTGATCATGGTGCTGGTCTTCCAACGTCGTATCGTCTCCGGTCTGACGGCAGGTGGCGTGAAGTGAGTGGCCTGAACCACCAGGCGGGCCCGACCCCGGACCACTCCGAGACCCGGCGCCGCAAGACAGTGCTCGAATCGATCCTCGGGTTCCTGGGGTTCTTCACCGTGCTGGCGCTGGTCCAGGCGGTGTGGAATGTCCTGAAGGACGATCCGGACGTGTGGCCGTCCCTGCTGCTCGCCGGCCTCCTCATCGCCACGTGGCTGGTGTGGCGGCGCTGGCGCACCTACGACTGAGCACGCGAACCCGAGCGCGACATCTGGACGTTCCGCTGGCAGCGAACCGGCGCATCCGCCATGGTTCGTCGCACGGTCCGTACCTCAGTGGGCTCGCAGCCGGCTTCCGGAGGGGTGGTGCACGGGCTGTCGTCAGAAAGGTGGGATCATCTGCTGGTTTTCCCACGAGATCACTACGATCCATCCCACGAATCTGACATCCGTCACGCTTCGGCTCCCATCGCGCCTCGCGTCGACGTCCACGCCAACTCCCTGACCTCCCCCATCGCCGACGCCGAACGGCGCCGCCAGTGGGAGGAGTGCAAGAAGAACTTCCTCAGCGTCGACTCCAAGGTCTCCGACACCGTGTTGACCACCTCCTCGGAGGACAAGGAGTCCCGCACCCACGCCGGCACCGTCGCCGACGCCTACGAAGCGGTCGAGCAGATGGACGCCGCGGAGGACAACATCGACCGGCTGTTCACCATGGAGCACGGTGACTCCACCGTACGACGTGAGGAGCTCACCGAGCTGGCCGAGGATCTCGCCGAGGCGGAGGTGAAAACGAAGTACGAGGCCCTGCAGACTAGTCTTGTCGATGTCGAGGCCACGGTCAACGAGCTGAAGCAGGACCTGGAGGCCCCGGACTTCATGGACCGGTTCGCCGATACGGTGCGCTCCTACGGCCACGGGAACTACATCCCGTTCGTCATCGTGAACTCCTGGCACACCGCCGACGTGAAAGCCGCACAGAGTGCTGCGTCGTCCTCGTCCTCGTCCTCGTCCTCGACGAATGTGTCCTTCAGCAGCGGTTTCTCCGGCGGCGGCGGGTCCGGACGCTTCTAGGACCTTTTCGGGATGCTTCTGGGACGCTTCTGGGACCCTGTCAGGCCCGGCCGAACAGCCGGTAGATCGTCAGGGCGACGAACTCGCGCAGATAGGACGCCAGGAGTACCTTTTTCGGTGTCGGTGCACCGAGTACCTCCGCGTCGAAGGAATGCACGCTGCCGCTCTGCTGCATCATCTTCACGACCCGCTCGGTCCGCGTCACGTGGAAGTCGGAGGTACACACCAGGATCCTGGGGTGTTCCACATTGCGTTCGGCCAGGATATACAGGCTGAGGTGCAGGTTCTCGATGGTGTCGATGGACTCCGCCTCGGTCACCACCACGTCCCGGGGAAATCCGCGGCGAGCGTAGTAGCGACGCATGGCGTACGCCTCCGGGCAGGCCTCGTCCGGCCCCTGTCCCCCGCTGACGATCAGCGGCACCTGCCTCGCGGCACCGGCACCACGGGCTTTCTCCACGTCCCGCCAGGCCGCTGCTCCCCGGTCACACCGGGCGGCAAGTAGATCACTGACCTCCCCAGCGACCAGTCCGGCGCCGAGCACCACCACCGCATCGACCGAGCCGGGGTCACTGGGGACCCGCAGCCGACCACGGCGGATATGGCGCAGGAACCACAGCATGCCGACCAGCGCCATGGCCCACACCAGCACCCCGAGCGCTCCCAGGAAGGTCAGCACGATGAGGGTGTCGTCCACCCCGGCACCCCACCTGCTGCGGGCCTGGAAGACCGTCACCACCCACCCCGCGCCGATGGAGAGTGCCAGCGCGGCGGCGATGACGGTACTCAGATGGAACCAGCCGCGTCCGTCGGCGCCGGGCAGGGAGTCACCCATCCACCGCGCGGTGAGAACACCGGCACCGACAACCAACACATGGCAGATCCCCCAGGTCAGCCACATCGGCCCCGGGTACTCGCCACCGTGGGCGGCGACCAGCAGCCAGATCCACAGCAGTTCGGCCACGGCCATCACCAGGAGACCGTTGCCCGCCCACCGGGGACGGGTCTTCACGCTCCAGGCGGTGACGCCGAGGGTCACCAGGAGCAGCAGTGCGACGAGGAGCAGGCCGGTCATGCGCGTGTGGTCCCGCTACTCACCCATGAGGTTGGCCTGGAGACGACGGTCCTTCTCCAGCACCTCGTTCTTCATGTTCTCCTGGTAGGCGACCATGGCCTCCATGAGTCGGTCGTCGGCGACGGCCAGGGTACGCACGGCCAGCAGGCCGGCGTTTTTCGCACCATCGATGGACACCGTCGCCGTCGGTACCCCGGCAGGCATCTGGACGATGGAGAGCAGCGAGTCGAGGCCGTCGAGGTTCTTCAGCGCCCGCGGGATGCCGATGACCGGCAGCGGGGTGGCCGCGGCGACCATGCCCGGCAGGTGGGCGGCGCCACCGGCGCAGGCGATGATGACCTTCACGCCCCGGGTGTGGGCCTCGCGCGCGTAGTCCAGCATCCGCTCGGGCGTGCGGTGGGCGGACACCACACCGATCTCCATCGGCACGCTGAACTCGGCGAGAACCTGGGCGGCGGGCTCGACGGTGGGCCAGTCGGAGTCCGATCCCATCACGATCCCCACGAGCGGGGTGGGCTGCTGGTCAGGTGTGGAAGTCACGGTGGTGTCCCTTGTGTTGCGTCGTGTTGCGTCAGTACGTGTCCCGGAAGACCTTACCTGCTGACCGCCAGAGAGTTACGCAGACCAGCCGTCGGTCCATCGGGCACTGACCAGGAAATCGGATGCGAGCCGGGCGTCGCGGCGCAGGGCCTCGACTGCCTCGGTGCCTGCCTGCCCCTCGGCCGGGGCGCCCAACGGCAGCGACATGTTGACGTGACCGATCTTGCGACGCGGCCGCCAGTCCTTGCCGTAGAGGTGGATCTTGGCGGTCGGGAACCGTCGCCAGACCTCGTCCATGCGCTGCGGCATCGGCATCTCAGGGTCGGCGGTGTCATCGCCCAGGACGTTGGCCATCACCGTCGTCGAGGCGGTGGGGGCGGTGGATCCCAGCGGACGGTCCAGCACAGCCCGCAGGTGCTGCTCGAACTGGCTGGTCACGCAGCCGTCCTGGGTCCAGTGGCCGGTGTTGTGCGGACGCATCGCCAGCTCGTTGACGATGATCTCCGGCTGGCCGGCCTCGTCCTCGGTCTCGAAGAGTTCCACGGCCAGCACACCGGTGACCCCCAGATCGGTGGCGACCTGGCGGGCCAGCAGCCCGGCCTGCTCGACGATACGTCGCTGGCCTTCGGTGGCGACCGGTGCCGGTGCCACAGCGAGGTAGCAGATGCCGTCGGCCTGCACCGACTCCACCACGGGCCATGCCTCGACCTGTCCGGAGGGGGTGCGGGCGACCATGGCGGAGAGTTCGCGGACCAGGCGGACCTTCTGCTCCGCCATCAGCGGCACACCCTGCTCCAGCAGGTCGGCGACCAGGGTTGCGGTCTCTTCACGGGTGGCCGGGAACCACACGCCCTTGCCGTCGTAGCCACCGCGGCGGGCCTTGAGGCAGATGGCTCCGTCGGTGGCGTCGAAGAATCCGGTGGCATCGTCGACGGCCTCTATGGCGGCGAAGGGCGGCACCGGGGCGCCGATCTCGCGCATCTTCTTGCGCATCACCAGCTTGTCCTGCGCGTTGATCAGCGCCGAGGGCTGCGGCTGGACGTTGACGCCTTCGTCGATCAGCGCCTCGAGGTAGGCGTTCGGCACGTGCTCGTGATCGAAGGTGACGGCGTCGGCACCTGTCGAGATCTCCCGGACGACCTGCTCCTCGGTGTACTGACCCAACCAGACGTCGGCGGTGGCCTGAGCGGCCGAGGACCCCCCGGAGCCGGCCAGGAGCCGGACGGTCAGGCCCAACTCGATACCGGCCTGCTGCATCATCCGTGCCAGCTGACCGTCGCCGATCACGGTGACCAGTGGCATGTCCGGGGCGTGTGCCTCCGGTCGGGCCAGCGAACGGTCCGGTCGGCTGCTGTTCTCTGGGCTGTTCTTCTCGTCAGTCACGACTGCCCAGTATAGCGGTTCAGTACAGCGTTCTGGGCAGGTGGACCGGGATGCGGGATCGCAGCAGTTTCACGAACTTCCGGGTGGACGGAACGTCGCGCAGCACCAGCGGACGACCGCCGCCGCGCAGGTAGACCTCGACGTCCGACCCCTGGTGGCGGACGTCGACGATATGCGATAACGGCACCTCGCCGATCTGGCTGCGCATGTGCCCGGTGGCGGTGACCAGCCGTCGGTCGGTGAGGATCATCCGGGACCGGGAGCGGAACAGCAGGTGGCGCAGGCACCGGCGCCAGCTCAGCCACACCCAGGCCACCAGCAGTGCCCGTCGCCCCCACAGTGCGGCTGTCGCCGCCCCGGCGTCCTGTTCACCAACCAGGTCCGGCACGCTGGCGATCGACTCGGGCACATACCCCAACCACTGTCGTGCCAGGTCGGCGAGGTAGGAGTCCACCAGGCCGACTCCCAGCCACACCACTCCGGTGATCACGACGAACTCCAGCACCGGGAACACGGTGGATTTCCGGGACGGACTGAGCTCGGCGAGGACCTCCTCGTCGGGGTCGAATCGGATCTTCGGCATCGTCAGGTCATTCTCCGGTGGGGCGCAGGTGGACGACGTCACCGGCGGTGACGGTGCGGCGCTGTCCGGCACCGGTGTCGATCACCAGCTCCCCGTGCTCGCCGAGATCCACGGCGGTACCGGTGAGCTGGGTGCCGTCGGGCAGTTCGGCACGCACCCGGGTACCCAGGGTCGCGGAGAGCTCCCGGTAGCGTCGCCGCAGTGCCTCCAGGTCCGCCCCCTGGCCACGCCAGGCCGCGTCGGCGGCGAGCAGGTGGGTGATCTCGGCGGCGGCGACGTCGGCCCGGGCACCGGTGTCGGGGAGCGTGGCCCCGGCGGTGATCATCGAGGTGGCGCTGCGGTCCGGGATCCCGGCGTCCGCGAAGTCCTCGTCGGTCAGCGAGACGTTCAGGCCGATGCCGGCGATGATCACCGCGGGCTCGACACTGGCCGCCTCGACGAGGATGCCGGCGAGCTTGCGGTAACCGAAACGGGAGTCGTCGTCGAGCACGACGACGTCATTGGGCCACTTCAGCACCGCAGGCACCCCGAACTCGCGGGCAGCCTCGGCGATGGCCACGCCGACCAGCAGCGGTAGTTCCCCGAACGCCTCCGGGGTGATCTGGCCGGGGTCGGGACGCAGCAGCACGCTGAAGATGACCTGGGCGCCCGCCGGGGCGGACCAGGCGCGTCCCAGCCGACCGCGGGCGGTGACCTGTTCATCGGCGAGACGCACCGTCCGGTCGACCGGAGACGCGCCCGAGCGCCACGCGTCGGCGAGGTCGGTGTTGGTCGATCCGGTGCTCGCCACCCACTCCAGGGACCCCGGCGCGACGCCGGTACCGGCAGCTCCCCGGAGGTGGACCCGGTCCTGGATCCGCTCGAGTACGGCGTCGGCGTCCAGCGGGTGGCGGGACGGGTGCGCGGGTGTTGCTGCATTCATGTTGACCAGAGTAACGCCCTTCGGCACCAATGCTTCTACACTGTTGTGTATGACTTCACCGACCTCCGTGCCCAACCCGGCCGACACAGCGACGACCGCAGGCAAGCTCGAGGATCTCCGTCAGCGTCTGGCGGAGACCGCTGCCCCGGTCGGGGAGGGTGCCGTCGCCGCCGTGCACGAGGCCGGCCGGCTCACCGCCCGGGAGCGTGTCGAGCAGCTGCTGGACCCGGGTTCCTTCGTCGAGATCGACGCCCTGGCCCGGCACCGCTCCACCTTCTACAATCTGGACCGGTCCCGCCCTGTCTCCGACGGCGTGGTCACCGGGTACGGCACCGTCGACGGTCGCCAGGTCTGCGTGTTCTCGCAGGACGGCACGGTCTTCGACGGCACCGTCGGCGAGGTGCACGCCGAGAAGCTGACCAAGGTCATGGAGCTGGCCGGACGCTCGGGCGTCCCGCTGGTCGGCATCCATGACTCCACCGGTGCCCGCGTCGGCGAGGGGGTCGTCTCCCTCGGTATGGCCGCCCGGCTGTACAAGCTGCGCGCCGAGCTCTCCGGTGTGGTGCCGCAGATCTCCGTGATCGCCGGTCCGACGGCGGGCACCGCGGCCCACCAGCCGGTCCTGGCCGATATCGTGGTCATGGTCGAAGGCGCCTCGCTGTACCTCACTGACGCGGCGACGACCGAGCGCATCGTCGGCGAAGCTGTCAGCGCCGAGGAGCTGGGTTCCGCCGCCGTGCACGCCGGACGCACCGGCACCTCGCACCACACCGCTGCCGACGACACCCAGGCCCTCGGTTTCGTACGGGACGCCCTGGCCCACCTGCCGTCGAACAACCGCTCGGTGGTGCCGGAGGTGCCTGCCGAGTCCGCCGATTCTGCCGCCACCGCCGCCACTGCCCTGGACACCCTGGTCCCCGACTCCCCGCTGGCCGGCTACGACATGACCGAGGCCATCACCGGGATCGTCGACCAGGGCAGCCTGCTGGAGCTGCAGCCGGAGTTCGCCGGCAACGTCGTCACCGCCTTCGCCCGGGTCGAGGGACGCGCCGTCGGTGTCATCGCCACCCAGCCGCTGGTGCTGGCCGGTGCGCTGGACACCGCAGCGTCCGAGAAGGCTGCCCGGTTCGTCCGTACCTGCGACGCCTTCAATATCCCGCTGCTGTTCCTCGTCGACTCCCCCGGTTTCCTCCCCGGCACGGCGGAGGAGCACAACGGGCTGCTGCGTCGCTCCTCGGTGTTGCTGTACGCCGTCGCCGAGGCAACGGTGGGAATGATCACCGTGGTGACGCGCAAGGCCTTCGGGACGTCCTACATCGCGCTGGGCTCCAAGAACATCGGCGCTGACCTGGTCTTCGCCTGGCCGAGCGCGCAGATCTCCCACGCCGACGCGGAGAACACCGTCGCACTGGTCCACGCCGACGCCCTGGCGAAGGCCAAGCGCCGGAAGAAGGACGTCGCCGCGCTGACCGCCGAGTTCACCGAGGAGATCGAGCGCACCCAGGTCAACCCCTACGCCGCCGCCGAGCGGGGTTACGTCGACGCGGTCATCACCCCGAACGACACCCGCCGTCAGGTCGCCGACGGACTGGGGCTACTGGAGCGCAAGGTCGTCGACAGCCCGGCCCGCAAGCACGGCAACCCGGCGCTGTAACCGGACCCGGGAGAAGGAGCACACCATGACCCAGCCCCAGCAGTCGCCCACCGTGCCCGTCACAGCGATCACGGTCGTCAAGGGCACCGTCGACGAGGTCGAGACCGAGGCGATCAGCCAGGCACTGTCGACCATCGTCGCCGAGTCCGCTGCCGCCGCAGCGGCCGCAACCGCCAACACCACCGAGGCCCGGGAGACCGCCCGCCGGTCCGCCCGCACCCACGCCAAAGGTCTGTGGGGCACCCCGGCGGAGTCCCTGCGTGGAGTGAGCAACTTCAACCCGACGGGCTTCCGTGGCTGAGTCAGCTGGTTCGGCTGAGTCGGCACCCCGCATCGTCCTGGCGTCCTCCTCCCCGTCCCGACTGTCGGTACTGCGTTCCGGCGGCATCGAACCGCTGGTGCTGGTCCCCGGGGTCGACGAGGACGCCACCACCGCCGAGCTGCACGCCCGGCACCCCGACCCCTCCCCTGCCCAGGTCGTCGCCCACCTGGCCGCGGCGAAGTGTGCGGCGGTGAGCGAGCAGTTCGCCGGGGATATCCCGTCCGGTTCCCTGGTCGTCGCCGGTGACTCGATGCTGCTGCTCGACGGCCAGCTGCAGGGAAAGCCACACACCGTGGAGAAGACCGTGGCCCGGTGGCAGCAGCAGCGGGGCCGCACGGCGAGCCTGATCACCGGGCACGCCTTCACGAACGTCATGGTCGATCCAGAAACCGGCACGACCGGGTTCACCCCGGTGGACACCGCGGTTAGCGAGACGGTCGTCCACTTCGCCGAGGCCACCGACACCGACATCCGCGCCTACGCCGAGACCGGGGAGCCGCTGGCCTGCGCCGGCGCATTCACCCTGGAAGCCCTGGGCGGCTGGTTCATCGACCGGATCGAGGGGGACCCTTCCAGCGTGATCGGACTGTCACTGCCCCTGGTACGCCAGGCGATCACCGGTGCCGGACGGAATGTCTCCGACTTCTGGAACGCCGCAGGCTAATTCGAGCCTGACCGGGGGAGGGCTGGACCGGGCATCCCCCTAGGCGTCCCCAAAAACCCCGAACGAGCATGAGCCACACCGCCGGGGCGGTTACACTACAAGGTATCGACATGAAAGGCGGTGCCCTCACCCGTGGGAATCGAACGTGACCCCAACCCGCAGCTGCACCAGTACGCCCACCCGGAGAAGCTGGTCACCAGCTCCTGGCTCGGCGCGAAGCTGGGAGGCCCAGGGCTGAAGGTGGTGGAGTCGGACTCCGATCCGATCCTCTACAACATCGGCCACCTGCCCACCGCCATCCGTATCGACCTGCACGAGGACCTCGGCGATCCGGTGACCCGCGACTTCCTCGACGGTGAGGCCTTCGCCGCACTGATGGACAGCAAGGGCATCACCCGGGACGACACCGTGGTGGTGTACGGCAACGACTCCAACCTGTGGGCCACCTACACCCTGTGGGTGTTCGAGCTTTTCGGGCATCCGGACGTCCGGCTGCTCGACGGTGGCCGTGACGCCTGGATGCAGGACGAACGCGAGACGTCCTACGATGCCCCGCCGTCCCCCACCACCGGCTACCCGGTCGTCGAGCGGGACGACACCAACCACCGCATCTTCGTCGACGAGATCCGCGCCAACCTCTCCGACCGGCTCCAGCTGGTCGACATGCGGGACACCGAGGACTTCATCGGCGTCGCCCCGGCGGAGGCCACCAGCCGCACCGGTCATATTCCCGGTGCGGTGAACTTCCCGCCGCGGGCGGCGCTGCTGCCCAACCACCGGTTCCAGTCCCGGCCCCAACTGGAGGAGACCTTCTCCTCCCTGGATCCGGCGGTCACCACGGTGCCCTACTGCCATTCGGGTGCCCGGGCGTCCCACCTGTGGTTCGTTCTGCACCACCTTCTGGGGTGGGGGAATGTGCGCGCCTACGACGGTTCCTGGCTGGAGTGGGGAAACATGGTCCGTATGCCGATCGACACCGGTGCCTGACACCACGTAACACCTGTGTTGGAACAGTCGCTGTGGAATAGTAACGTCAGTGTTTTGCTTCTGACTGCAGATGAAAGATAACGAGGAGTGGATGTGCCGGTAGAGGTCCGGAAATTGTCGAAGGTGCTCGTCGCGAACCGTGGCGAGATCGCCGTCCGGGTCATCCGGGCTGCCCGCGACGAGGGTATCGCCTCGGTGGCCGTCTACGCCGAGCCGGACGCCACCGCCCCCTTCGTGCGGATGGCGGACGAGGCCTTCGCCCTCGGCGGCACCACCTCCGCCGACTCCTACCTCGACATCGCCAAGGTCATCGACGCCGCGACGCGCTCCGGGGCCGATGCGGTGCACCCGGGCTACGGATTCCTCTCCGAGAACGCCGACTTCGCCCAGGCCGTCATCGACGCCGGACTGACCTGGATCGGCCCATCGCCCTCGGCGATCCGTGAGCTGGGTGACAAGGTCACCGCACGCCACTACGCGGAGAAGGTCGACGCCCCGATGGTGCCGGGCACCCCTGAGCCGGTCGCCGACGCCGAGGAGATCATCGCCTTCGCCGAAGAGCACGGCCTGCCCGTCGCGGTGAAGGCCGCCTTCGGCGGTGGCGGACGCGGTATGAAGGTCGCCCACACCATCGAGGAGATCCCCGAGCTCTTCGCCTCCGCGACCCGTGAGGCCGAGAAAGCTTTCGGTCGTGGCGAGTGCTTCGTGGAGCGGTACCTCGACCGGGCCCGCCACGTGGAGTGCCAGGTACTCGCAGACACCCACGGCAATTACGTGGTCTCCTCCACCCGGGACTGCTCGCTACAGCGTCGTTTCCAGAAGCTGGTCGAGGAGGCCCCCGCGCCGTTCCTCACCGAAGATCAGGACGCCCGCCTGCGCGAGTCGGCCAAGGCGATCATGCGGGAGGCCGGCTACCACGGTGCCGGTACCGTGGAGTACCTCGTCGGGTCGGACGGCCTGATCTCCTTCCTCGAGGTCAACACCCGCCTGCAGGTCGAGCATCCGGTGACCGAGGAGGTCAGCGGCTGGGACCTGGTGCGTGAGCAGTTCCGCATCGCCGAGGGTCTCGAGCTCTCCCGCACCACCGACCCGGAGATCCGCGGCCACTCCATCGAGTTCCGGATCAACGGGGAGGACGCCGCGGCGAACTTCATGCCCCACCCCGGCACCGTCACCGCCTACCGCGAGCCGGCCGGCCCGGGTGTGCGCGTGGATTCCGGTACAGAGGCCGGCACCGTGATCGGCGGTCAGTTCGACTCGATGCTCGCCAAGCTCATCGTCACCGGCGAAGACCGGGACCAGGCGTTGGCCCGCGCCCGTCGCGCCCTGGACGAGTACGTCGTCGAGGGCCTGCCCACCGTGATCCCCTTCCACCGTGCCGTCCTCGATGACCCGGCCTTCACCGGTGACTCGCTGGAGGTCTACACCCGGTGGATCGAGGAGGAGTGGGACAACCAGTTGGAGCCGTGGACGGACCCGTCCGACGGTGTCGCCGGTGCCGGTGCCGACGCCGCTGGTGCTGCAGTGCCGCCGCGGCGTATCGCGGTGGAGGTCGACGGTCGCCGGGTGGAGGTCACCGTCCCGGGTGACCTGGTCGGCACCGGGGCAGGGCGCAGCCGCAGCGGTCGGCGTTCGTCGGGACGCCGCGAGGTCAAGGTCTCCGGTGACACGGCCGTGGCACCGATGCAGGGCACCGTGGTGACCGTGTTGGTCACCGAGGGAGCCGAGGTCGCCGAGGGTGACCCGCTGCTGGTCATCGAGGCGATGAAGATGGAGAACTCGGTGAAGGCTCACAAGGCCGGTACCGTGGCCGACCTGGCCGTTGCCGCCGGCGACGGTGTCACCAAGTCCCAGCCGATGCTGAAGATCGTCTGACCCTAGCTAGCAGAGTCAAAGGGAGTCCCCCACCATGGTCGACCGCCTGAGCCACCTCTTCCGCCCCACCGGACAGCCCTGGCACCGGCGCCGCGACCAGGGCTACGTCCTGGCCGTCGACCAGGGCACCACGTCTTCCCGGGCGATCGTCTTCGACGCGTCCGGGGCGATCACCGAGTCCAGTCAGCTGGAGCACCGGCAGATCTTCCCCCAGCCGGGGTGGGTGGAGCATGACCCCGAGGAGATCCGTCGCAACACCCGACGGGTCATCGGCGACTGTGTCGCCCGGGCGGACATCGGTACCGAGGACATCGCCGCACTCGGGATCACCAACCAGCGCGAGACCACGGTGATCTGGGACCGGGAGACCGGCGAGCCGGTGTACAACGCCATCGTCTGGCAGGACACCCGCACCGGTGAGTTCTGTGAGCAGCTCGACGCCGAGCACGGCGACATGTTCCGTAAGCGCACCGGACTGCCTGTGTCGACCTACTTCGCCGGGCCGAAGATCCGCTGGATCCTCGACAACGTCGAGGGGGTGCGCGAGCGCGCCGAGCGCGGTGAACTGGCCTTCGGCACCATGGACACCTGGGTGGTGTGGGAACTGACCCGTAGTTCCCGTCGGGGACGGGGACCGTCGGGTGGTCGGCGGGGCCAGGCCCGGCACGTCACCGACGTCACCAATGCCTCCCGCACGATGCTGATGGACCTGCGGACCCAGCAGTGGGACCCGGAGCTGTGCGAGGCGATGGGTGTGCCGATGTCGCTGCTGCCCGAGATCGTCAGTTCCTCGGAGGTTCTCGGCAAGGTGGAGCGGTCCGGGCCGGTGCACGGGGTGCCGATCGCCGGCATCCTCGGCGACCAACAGGCCGCCACCTTCGGCCAGGCCTGTACCGAACCCGGCGAGGCGAAGTGCACCTACGGCACCGGAAACTTCCTGCTGATGAACACCGGCACCGAACCCAAGCCTTCGGAGCACGGACTGATCACCACCATCGCCTACCGGTTGGGCGATGAGCCGGCGGAGTACGCCGTCGAGGGCTCGGTGGCGGTCACCGGCTCGCTGGTGCAGTGGCTGCGCGACAACCTCGGGCTGATCGACGACTCCTCACAGATCGAAGCCCTGGCCCGCAGTGTGGAGGACAACGGTGGATGCGTGGTCGTCCCGGCGTTCTCCGGTCTGCTCGCACCCCGGTGGGAGCCGGAGGCCCGTGGCGTGATCGCCGGGCTGACCCGCTACGTCACCAAGGCGCATATCGCGCGTGCTGCGCTGGAGGCGACCGCCTTCCAGACCCGGGAGGTCGTCGAGGCGATGAACGCCGACACCGGGGTGCCGCTGACCCGACTGCGCGCCGACGGTGGCATGGTGGTCAACTCGCTGCTGATGCAGTTCCAGTCCGACCAGCTGGGTGTGCCGGTCACCGTGCCGAAGGTCACCGAGACCACGGCGTTGGGTGCGGCCTACGCCGCCGGACTGGCGGTGGGGTTCTTCTCCGGGGTCGAGGAGATCCGCGCCCTGTGGCAGGAGGAGCACAGCTACCTGCCGGATGTCGCCGCCGCCGACCGTGACGCCGCCTTCGCCCTGTGGAACAAGGCGGTCGGTCGGACGCTCGACTGGGCCTGACGGCCAGCAAACAATCGGCGACCTTTGGTCACCGTGCACAAGAACGATGTAGATCTTTGTCTTTGCGCGACAATGTGATCCGCCTCACATGCCTTCTACCGTGATGGAACAGGTCGAAGTCTCCCGGGGGTTCCCGGCAACCTCGATCTCCACCGTCGTCAACAAGGAGGCAACTGTTGTTCGCTTACCTGCCGTGGCACATTCCCGATGACAGACAGGACAGCCCCTGCATCCGGGACAATCACCACTCACTGACCTACCTGGAGACATCCGCCCAGTCCCGGGCGGTCGCCGTCATGCTCCCGAACTGCTGCGAGTTTGTCGTGACCATGTTCGGTGCCTGGTATCTCGGAGCCACCGTCACCCCGGTCAACCCGGCGTTCACGGACAGCGAAGCCATACGCCAGCTGGAGGATTCCGGGGCGCACGTGGTGATCTGTGCCGACCCGGCGCGTTGCGCTCATCAGGTACGTACCGTCGACGTCGCCACCGTCACCGCTCTCATCGAGGACTGCACCGAAGCCGCACCGGAGGCAGCGTCCGGGGTGGATACCCCCTACGTACTCACCGGTGACGACGCCGCCCTGGTGGTCTACACCAGCGGATCCACCGGCCGCCCGAAGGGTGCGATGCTCGGCCACTCCCAGCTGGACGCGATGTCGGCGGCGATGGAGGAACGGATGAGGACCGACTCCACCGATCACTGCATGCTCGTTCTGCCACTGTTTCACGTCAATGCGATTCTTGTCAGCATCCTCACCCCGCTGCGGTGTGGCGCACAGGTCACCCTCGTCGAAAGGTTCGCGCCCCAGCCGTTCCTGGAGCCCATCGAGCAACACCGTCCGACCTACTTCTCGAGCGTGCCTACGATCCTCTCCCATCTCGCAGACCTTCCCCTGGAAGGGCGCCCCGCCACGGACTCCCTGCAGTTCATCATCTGTGGTGCTGCTCCGGCATCTCCCGAACTGCTTACCAGGGTCAATGAGCAGTTCGGGGCCACTGTCGTCGAAGGCTACGGACTGACCGAGGGCACCTGCTGCAGCACCTGCAACCCGGTCCACGGGGAGCAGAAGGTGGGGACCGTCGGCCCGGCAATGCCGGGCCAGATAATCCGCGTCGTGAATGAGGCCGGCGACGATGTGCCGACCGGTACCGCCGGTGAGGTCATCGTCTCGGGCCCGACCGTCATGCAGGGCTATCTCAACCTGCCGGAAGCGACCGCCAGGACCGTGGTCGACGGATGGTTGCACACCGGTGATATCGGCCACCTCGACGAGGACGGCTACCTGACCCTCATCGACCGGGTGAAGGACATGATCATTCGCGGTGGGGAGAACATCTACCCCAAGGAAATCGAAGCTGTGCTCTACGGCGTCGACGGCGTCCTGGAGGCCGCGGTCGTCGCCCGGCCCCAGCGGGCTCTCGGCGAGGAGCCGGTCGCCGTGGTGTCGCTGATGCAGGGCAGCCCACTCACCGTGGCAGACCTGCTGGAGCACTGCCGGATGCATCTGACGAAGATCAAGCTCCCTGTCGACCTCGAGATCGTGGCCGAGATCCCGAAGAACCCGGTGGGAAAGATCGACAAGCCCACCCTGCACGCGCAGTTCCTCGCGCCCGCCTGACCTCAACTCCCCTACTCCGGGCAGCCCGCATGTGTCGCCGGCGACCGCGTCCGTCCAACTCCTACGTTTCCCGAAGGTAAAGGAAGTACCATGGGTTTCACAACACCGGACATTCCGACCTCTGGCGCGGAGACGGTCGTCCGTCTCCCGTTCAAGGAGCGGATCCGTGTCCTCGACAAGCACTGGGCCGACTACGGTTTCGGCGTCCCGAAGTGACCTGTCTCAGTCTAGTTGGCAGAAATCGCAGTCAATCTGGCAGAATACGGATCACGCCTTCCCCTCTCACTACAACTGGCATAGACTCGCACGCACCCCCAGTCGCCGACACTGAGAGTCAGGGACATGTCGCTACGGCAGCTACCGAGGAACGGCACCGACCGTCCGCGCGCCCTGGTGAGCCTCGACGGCGACGTCCAGAACTCTGCCGCCGACGTCACACTGTCCAACGTCCCGTTCGAACGAGCTGACCCGATCCGCGGCTTCTACGCCTGGTCGCACAAGCGGAACTACGAGGGCCACTGGTTCTCCACGACTACAGGTAGTCACGTCCGCTTCGAGTCCCTACTAGAACGACAGTTCCTCCTCGCCGCGGACCACACCCCCTCCATCGTCTCCCTCAGCGCCCAACCTCTCGCTTTCCTCTGGCCTGCAAAAACCACCTCCGATGCAGGGAAGTCTCTCCGCTCCCATGTTCCGGACTTCTTCTGCCGCTATGCCAGCGGCGACGTCGGCCTCGTCGACGTCCGGCGCCCGGACAAGGTCGACGACCCGCACTTTGAGCTCACCCGCCAACTCTGCGACGAACTCGGCTGGAAGTACACCGTATTCACCGGTCTGGAATCGCCACAGGCGGAAACGCTGGAATGGCTGGCCGGCTACCGCATGGACCGCTACGCGCCCACACCTGAGGCCCACGGCATCCTGCTCGGGATATTCGATACGGAAACCTCACTACGCTCAGGCGTGCGCGCTGCGTCACGACGTTCGGAACGGACCCGTGACGTCGTCCTCGGCAACGTGCTGCATCTGCTGTTCCACGGCGAGCTTCACTTTGACCCGCTACTGCCGCTGACCATGGAGTCCACCATCCGACGTCACCTGGAGGCGTCACCATGAAGAGCGTCCGACTTCTCGACTACATCAGCTTCGACGGCACTTCCTGGCAGGTCACAGACCAGAACGGTGCACTGCTCACCCTCACTGACCTGTCCAACGGAAACACTCGGCAGATCACTGTTGCAGACCTGCTGACTGACGATTCCTACACTCCAGATACCCCCGGCCGACTCCCCGACCTGGACGCAACCGCTGTCCTCGACACTCTCCATGAGAAGGCCAGGGAACGCACCGAGTTTCTCCACCGACATGTCTACGAGCTGATCAACGGCGTGCCTCCAGTAGTCGGTGACAAACCCGTCGCGTCCGACCCGCGGTTTTCCCTCGACATCCCCATGGAGCATCGGATCGACGCCAAGTTGGAACAGCTGGCAAGCGAAGGTCACCCCATGGGTAAACGCACGCTACGCCGACATCTCAAGAACTTCCGATCACTCGGCATTGCCGGGCTCGTGGATCATCGACGCACCCAGAGTTCCACCGTCCCCGGCCGCACCGATCCCCGGGTCGTCGCCCTGCTGGAAGAAGAGATCGCCGGTCAGACGAACCTGTCCACCGGCACCCGGTCCCGGGCAATCATGCGCGTCACCCACGCTGCACAGGACAACGGCTGGGAAGTCCCGTCCCGGGCCACCCTGTACCGCATCCTGCGGAAACTGGAGCGCGACCGCTCCCCCTTCGGCTCTGCCACCACCCGCCGGTCCAAGTCCAACCGTCCCGACCGCGCCTGGGGCACCCGGCATCCGCAACGCCCGGGCGAGCTCGTGGAGATCGACTCCACTCCCCTGGACCTCATGGTCATCTACCCCGACGGGTCCTCCGGTCGCATCGACGTCACCGCCGCGGTAGATATCGCCACCCGCACCGTCCTGGCCGTCATTGCCCGTCCGGTGGCGACAAAGGCCGTCGACGCCGCGGTCTTGCTCGCCCGTGCGATGACCCCGCTGACCATGCAGCCCGGTTGGCCTGAGTCGCTGGCGTACTCACGCTCAATCCTCCCCACCGGGATGCTGCCCGATGATGCCGAGGTTGCGGCACAGGTCGCGGCGAAGCCCGTCATCGTCCCGGAGTCGATCACCATGGACCGCGGCAGGGCGTTCAAGTCCACCACCTTCCTTTCCGCCTGCGAGCGCCTGCAGATCAACCTCACGCTGGCCGCGCCCCGGACCCCGACCGACAAACCGCACATCGAGTCGTTCTTCTGGGGCCTGCGTACCGGTTTCGTCCAGCACCTGGACGGCTACGTCGGCCCCAACGTCGTCCAGCGGGGCAAGGACCCCGCCAGCCAGGCGGTGTGGACGATGGCCGAGGTCCAGAATCTCATGGACATGTGGGTCGTCGGTGTCTACCAGAACCGGACCCAGGAGGGATTGCGGATCGCAGCGATGCCCAAGCGCAAGCTGACCCCCAACGAGATGTACGCCGCGCTGGCATCGGTAGCCCCGCAGGCTTCGGTGACCTTCGAGCGCGACGACTACATCGCTCTGCTTCCGGTGGCCTACCGGTCGATCCAGCCCTACGGGATCAACTTCGACGGGTTGCACTACACCGCTCCCGAGCTTGCCGAGTACCGCGGTATGTCCTCGGGCCTTCCGGCGCCGGCATCGGGTAAGTGGGAGGTTCGCTACGATCCGCACCGGATGAACCGGATCTGGGTCCGAGACCATGTGAAAGGCCGTTGGATCGAGGCGACGTGGGTGATGAACGCCCAAGTCTCAGCACCGTTCTCCCAGGACGTTCTGACCGCGGCGAAGCGGGTACTAACCCGGACGGGCAACCAGTTGGCCGGTAAGGATGTCGCCGAGCAGATCAACCGGATTCTCACCACGCCGGCCACGGCCAAGGAACGCAGCGCGTCCAAGCGCTCGCGGACCGCTAAGGGCAGCGTCCCTGAGGAACTGGAAGTGGCGGCGAGCAGACCTTCAGGGGATGATCCTGCGCCGCTACGAGCAGTCGCTGACGAGCCAGTTCCACCTACTTCGCCGCCACGGCGCGTTGCCCGCCGCGTCGACGAAGACTGAGCCCTCCTTCCCCACCACCCACCACACCCGCGAATGCCGAGGCCACCGCATGCCTGTCCCAGATTCACTCACCGCCTGGCGGGAGTTCGTCGCTCGCCGCAACGTCGAGCCCGAACAGCTGAGCCGCGAGAAGATCGCGGCACTATCCGAGGAGGACAAGGCGGCCTACGACAAGTCACGGTTCGCCTGGATCGGTGCTGACGTCGTCATCGAGACCAAGGACCTGGCTTCGATCGAACGCCAGGTCCACATCATCCGTGCCCGCCTGGCCGCCCGTCGTTCCACCGCAGGCCGGACACTTGCGTTGTCGGGTCGCGCTGGCGTCGGAAAGTCCACCATCGCCATGCTCATGGGTAAGCGTCATGAGCGTATCGAGAGACAGAAATTGGGGCTTCCCACCGATGCCCCCGATGTTGCCCCGGTGCTCTACCTGGTCGTTCCTCCTGGTAGCACACCGAAGATGCTCATGGTCGCTATCGCCCGGTGGATCGGCCTCCCCGTCCCTCGCGGATGGGACGCACCGACGGTCATGGATCACGTTGTCTCCGTGCTGAAGACTCTGAAGACCTCCATGATCATCGTCGACGAGGTGCACAACCTGAAGACAAACAAGTCCGCCGGCGCGGACGCTGCCAGCACACTGAAGTCGTTCACCGAACGCCTGGACGCCGCGGTGATCTTCTGTGGAATCGACCTGCTCGACACTGATCTACTGGCCGGTGAGATGGGCCGGCAGATCCGGGCGAGGACCAAGGTCTACGACATTCGTACCTACAGCTACGGCAGTGCCGCAGCGCGCGAATCATGGGTGGAGCTGGTCGCTGGCATGGAGGCTCTGCTGCCGCTGGCGGCACACCCGGTAGGTTCACTGACGACCCCGGAGATGTCCGACTACCTGTGGAACAGGACCGGTGGGTCCATCGGTAGCCTATGCAACTTACTGGGGGACGCCGCCATCAACGCGATCTTCACCGGAACGGAACTGGTGGACTGGGCAGGGCTCGACGAGGTGCTCCTCGATCAGGAGGCGGTGCGGGGGCAGACCGACACACCGTTGAGTGCGAGAATGGATACGAAGCAGGAG